>JAJYPE010000075.1 GCA_021795585.1 Actinomycetes bacterium
ACTCAGGTTACGGGAAAGACCTCTCCATGTACGGCTTCGAGGACTATACCCGAATCAAGCACGTCATGAGCTACATCGGCGAGTAGCCCGCGCTGCCGTACGCTAGCCGAATGCCCGCCCCGGAAAGCCGGGGCGGGCATTCGGCATTTGGGGCGCGCGTCCCCGATTCCGCCCCAAAGGAAAGGGCCCGGGCAAAGCCCGGGCCCTCCTCTCTGTCCAGGGGAACAGAAGACGTTGCACACCGTCTCCGGCTACATGGTCGCCTTGATCGCCGCCTCGAAGGCCGCGAGGGCCTGGGCGATCTGATCCTCGCTCACGATGAGCGGCGGCATCCAACGGATGACGTTGTTATAGGTGCCGGCATTCAGGAGCAGTAGCCTGCCGTGCTCGCGCCCATGCGCGAGGATGCGATTGACGCGATCCCCGTCCGGAGTGCCGGTGGCCGGATCGACGATCGTCGATCCAATCATGATGCCGAGGCCGCGCACATCTCCAATGACGGAGTATTGAGCCTTTAGCTCGTTCAGCCCCGCCATCAATTGGCGGCCCCGGGCCTGCACGTTCTCCAGGAATCCCTCTCCCGTCAGCACGTCGACGGTAGCCAGCGCTGCCGCCGCCCCAATCGGGTTGCCACCATAGGTGCCGCCGTGGCTGCCTACAGGCCAGCGAGACATCAGCTCATAGGACGAGCCGACGGCTGAGAACGGGAAGCCAGAGGCGATGCCCTTGGCCATCACGATGATGTCGGGGTCGATTCCGTAATGCTCGACCGCGAACATCCTGCCCGTGCGGCCGAAGCCGGTCTGGACCTCGTCGGCCACAAAGAGGATGCCGTGCTTCTTGGCACGCTCGTAGACACCTTCGACAAACTCCGGGATAGCGGGCAGGTACCCACCTTCACCCTGCACCAGCTCCATCACGATTGCGGCGGTGTCGCTCGGAGGCGTTTGTCCGGCCAGCACCAGGTCGAACTGGGCAAGTGCCCGTTTGGCTGCAGTCTTGGGATCCTCCCCGGACGTAGCGGCGTCGGGGAAAGGCGCCACGAACACTCCCGACGGGAACGGCGCATAGCCGGCCTTGTAACCGGTCTTCGCGGTGGTCATCGCCATGGTCTGAGCCGTACGGCCGTGGAACGAGCCTTGGAAGACGATGATGTGGGGCTTGCCCGTGGCCGCCTTGGCCAGCTTCACCGCACCTTCGGTCGCCTCCGCGCCCGAGTTGGCATAGAAAAAGGTGTCTATGGACGGCGGCGTGATCTCGCCCAGCTTGTCGGCAAGCGGCTGTAGCAGGTTGTGGCGATAAATGTTGACCTGGGCATGGATGAACTTGCCGGCCTGCTCGCGAATGGCTTCGACCACCTTGGGATGGCAGTGGCCGGTGGAGGTCACCGCGATACCCGAGGTGAAGTCGAGATACTCCTCGCCCTGCGCAGTCGTAACGACTGCTCCTGATCCCGAGACGACGTCCAGGCCTGACAACTGCGACCAAACAGGCGCCAAATGGTACTTTCCGCTCATCGCTTTCCTTTCCATATACAAACAAAACCCCAGCCGGGACCCCAGTGGGGACTACTGGCCGATCATCGACAACAGAATGCCCGAATACCAAGGTGCCGGCCTGCCCCGCCACTCAGCGGCGTCGACAGCGCCGGCCATCCTGAGTCCGGCGTTGATCCCGAGGTATCTGAATGGCTCCGGCTCCCAGGGCTTACGAGGGTGCCCGACTATGCACAGGTCGGTAACGTCGCTTCGCACGCCCCTGATCAGGTCGGCCAGGATTCTTCCGGCAAGATTGGTGGTGGTTACACCATCGCCCACATAGCCGCCTGCGTACCCCATGCCGGTGCCTCTGTCGAAGGCGACAGAACTGAAGAAATCCCGCGGCACACCCAGCGGGCCGCCCCAACTGTGGGTCACCTGTACTCCCGCAAGCGCTGGCATCAATTCGACCAGCGCCTCGGCCAAGTGGGCAAAGACAGACTCGTCCTTGTCGAAAGATGGGGAGATCCCAGACGCGAAATGGTAGGGCGCGCCTCGTCCACCGAAAACGATCCGGTTATCCGCACTGCGTTGGCCATAGATGATCAGGTGCCGCTCATCCGCAAAAGTCTCGAAGTCACGTAAGCCGACGGCCTCCATCAGATCGTCGTCGAGCGGCTCCGTTGCGATCATCAAGGAGTAGACGGGAACCGTGAAACGGCTCCCGCCACGCAGGGACGACCGATAGCCCTCCAGGGCGTCAATCATCGCCCCGGCACGCACCTTGCAGCCGTTCACCTCCATGCCATCCGGTCCGATGGAGGTGACAACTGACGCTTCGTGCACCCGGACACCCAGCCCCACCACCACGTCCCTCAACCCGCGGGCAAGCTTCGCGGGGTGAATTCGTGCGCAGTTGGAGGTGAAACCAGCCCCCAGTACGTCGCTCGCGCCAATACGCTCCTTGGCCTCGACCGCGCCCAGGAGGCGAAAGTCCTCCTCGCCGAAACCGAACGAACGCTCCGTCTCGAGCTCCTGGCCAAGACGCTCCAGCTGAGCCTGGTTGCGCGCCAGGAAGAGGGTGCCACCCTTGTGGAAGTCGGCGTCGATGTCCTCGCTCGCCACAACCTTGCCAATCTCGTCAATCGATTCGGCGAGGGAGCGGTAGAGGCGCTTAGCAGCATCGGCGCCATAGAGCCGAGCCACTTTGGATTTCGACGAGGCAAACAAGGCCGAGGCCCACCCCCCGTTCCGCCCCGAGGCGCCGAAGCCGGCAAATTTGGCCTCGAACACCCCGATGCGGAGCGAAGGATCGGACTTCTTCAGGTAATAAGCAGTCCACAGTCCGGTGTACCCGGCACCTGCGATTGCCACGTCATAGTCGAGATCGGACGTGACCTGGTCGGCCGGAACGATCGGCCCCAACTCGGATAGCCAAAGGCTTTTCGGTGCTGGCCAGGTAAGCATCTCGGTCCGCCTGCCTAAAAGCCGAGCGACTCCGCGACCGCCTTGTAGACGATCTGGCCCTTGGAGACGTTCAAGGAACCGACCAACCGCTCCGACGCGGGATCTCTCGCAAGATCGATCAGCCTCGGGGCGACGGCGGCGGAAAGGGCACGCGACGAGGTCCGCGGATACTGGCCCGGAACATTGGTCACGCAGTAATGGACAACGCCCGACTCCACAAAAGTGGGGTGTGAAAGCGAAGTCGGACGGGAGGTTTCGATACATCCACCTTGGTCGATAGCCAGGTCGACGACTACGGAGCCCGGCCGCATCGACTCGATGTGCTGACGCGTCACGAGCTTGGGAGCCTTGGCGCCAGGCACCAAGGCCGCGCCCACGACCAGGTCAGCCTGCGCGACGGCATCCCCGATGGCCATCTCGGAAGAGGCCAGCGACGAAGTTATCGTGCCCTGCTGATGCAGGTCATACAGGCGAGCAAGGTCGATATCGACTCCCGTCACCTCGGCATCCATGCCACGTGCACCCCTGGCAGCCATGGTTCCGGCAACACCCATGCCCACCACGACCACGCGGGCCGGGGGAACTCCTGCCGCGCCGCCCAGCAGCGTGCCTGAGCCGGACGCCAGATAGTAAGCGCCCATTATGGCGGCAGCGCGTCCGGCGACCTCGCTCATCGGCGCCAACAGCGGCAGACCGTGCGGGTAGGCGAGTGTCTCAAAGGCGAAGGACTCGACACCTGAGGCCATAAGGGCGCGTGCCAAGTCGGGCTCGGCGGCCAGGTGCAAATAGGCGAAGAGCTGTAGCCCCTCGCGGAAATATTGCCACTCGGCAGGCTGAGGCTCCTTGACTTTGACGACCAGGTCCGACTCCCAGGCATCCCCGGCGGTCGGCACTATCTCGGCGCCAACCTTCTCGTAGGCCTCATTGCTGAACCCGGCTCCAACGCCGGCATTGCTCTGCACCCGCACTTCGAATCCGGCCGACACGGCCATCGCTACCGCAGACGGCTCGAGGACTACGCGCCTCTCGCCATCCTTTGTCTCCGCCGGCACACCGATTGTACGAATCATTATCATCCCCTAGACAGATGGAAGTTTCGCAGCGGGATTAGACGTGCCAAGACCAAAAACCGCTGGTGGACAGAGCGTACTTTGCATGCTCCACCCCACCTCAACACTATCCCTCAGCGCAAGTACATGCAGGGGCGAGGCTCGCGGACCCGGCTACCATGTCTTGTCGCCATCAACAACTTGAGCAAGGCGAATAGGGCGAGGGAACAATGTCCGCCTGCCCGTGGCGAGAGTCACCCGTTGATGGCGCCCCGGGTCCCGCGCAGAGGAACCGGATCCCGGCCGCTGCGGTGCGCAAGGAACTCAGCGGCGATCGCAATGGCGGTTTCCGCCGGCGTGCGAGACCCCAGATCAAGTCCCACCGGTCCGTGGATCTGGTCGATCAATTCAGGACCCAGCCCGACCTCCTGAAGGAGTTGCCGCCTCGCCTGCTGGGTGTGCCTCGACCCCAGTGCGCCAAGGTAAATCCCCGGGACATCCGCGAGGGCCCTTATCAGTGGCACCCCGATGGAGTGGTCGTGGCTGAGCAGGATCAAGGCGTCGTTGGAGCCAAACCCCTGGATCTGGCGGCCGGCCTCGTCAAGGGTGTCCGAAACTGACACCTGAAGCCCCAAGAGAGCGAACTGGGCAACGATCGCGGCGGAGAGTTCGGAGGAGCCGACGACCAAGATGCGCGATGGAGGGGAAAAGACCTCCAGGTGAAAGAGGAACCCCGCGCGCTCCAGAAGGCGGGACTCGGCCCTGCGCGCAAGCAGCATCCGGCCAAGCTCTTCGTCGAGGAGGGCCAGTTCCTCGACATCGACGTTCGTATCACCGCCTACCAGTGGGCTCCCGGGAAGGCGGTAGCCCAGCAAGGTGACCGACGGGCTGAGCATGGTAAGGAGTCCCACCGCCCTTCGGCGGGATATCTCCCCCAATGCGGCCTTGACGAGCGGATCCAATCGAAGAACGGCTATTCGAGCCGAGCCGCCGCAGGCAAGCCCGGCTTTCACGGCTTCGGTGTCGCCTAGTTCCACAAGGTCTACGAGCCCGGCCTTCCCGGTCGCGCGCATGCGCGCAGCCAAATCGGCCAACGCCGGCTCGAGCGAGCCGAACATGAGCGATCCGACGCTTCGCGACCGTGTGAGTCCCGCGATCTCCCCACTGGTCCGACCGCCAAAACCTCTCATTTCGACGATCCTGGCCAGCAACGGGTCCTCGTCCTGGCTCAGGGCGAGAATATCTTCGGCTGTGCTCGCGGCCTCCGGCGCCATTTTCAGCTCCCTCGATACGCCCTGATCGCCGGCGTCCACGCCACGGCCTCAGGGATTCAGATTGTCCTTTATAAGTTCGCGGAACCGCCGCGAGATCTCGAGCGACACCGGGCCCGGTGCCGCCGTCAGCGCGAAGTCGTCAACAAAAGTGATCGCCTGTGCCTCCCTAAGGCTGGAGGAGAGGAAAGCCTCCTGGACCAAGCCCGACTTCAGGACGTCGACAGGAAGATCGCGTTCCACCCCGCCAAGATGCTCGACGATCAGGTCGCGCGTGACACCGGCCAGGCAGCCGGACGCCAGCGTCGGCGTTATCAATTCGCCGTCGACCACAACGAAGATGTTGGATCCCGATCCCTCACAAAGCTCGCCTTTGGTGTTCGGGAAGATGATCTCGTCGGCCCCCTGCGCGATGGCCCAGTTCAGGCCCACCACGTTCTCCGCGTACGAGGTCGTCTTCACGCCCGCGAGTATGCCTCGCTCGTTGCGTGGCCACAGCGAAACCGCCACCTTCGCAGTCGGGGCGATCGGCGCAAGTGGCGCCGCCGCAACCACGAGCCGAGGCCGGCTCGGCAGGCGATCCGAGCCGAGCGGACCGTCTCCGGCGGTGTAGGTCACCCGTACCTTTCCGAAGCCGATCTGGTTTGCCTTGACCACGTCGTGGATTGCAGCCTCGACCACTTCCAGGTCAGGCGCAGTGGTCATTCGCATGCCTGAAACAGACCTCGCCAGGCGCTCCAGGTGTCTGCGCACCGCAAAGGGAGTGCCGTCGTACACGGCCAGCGCCTCGAAGACGCCGTCGCCGGCCACGACACCGTGGTCGAGGACCGGAATCACCCCCTCCGACTCCTTCACGAGCGATCCGTCGACATAGACGTAGGCCATGAGCCGCTCCTCGAATTCCATGCGCGCAAACCCGCGCGGCACACGCTAGAGCCTAACTCCCCAGACCTTTTTGGAGAGGCATCGGCACCTGTCACCATGTGACTCTTTCCCCTTCATCGAGGCAGTAGCGAGGAGCCATCATTTGCCCGGCTGGCAACTCGCCCTGGAGGTCGTAATGGCCGCACCCGTGAATACCGAAAAGCTCACCAAGGTCTTCGGAACGACAGAGGCCCTTGTAGACCTCGATCTCGAGATGGCCCCCGGAGAGGTACTCGGATACCTGGGGCCGAACGGCGCGGGCAAGACCACCACCATTCGCCTGCTGCTCGGCATCCTCCGCGCAACCCGAGGCAGCGCCAGGATTTTCGGCATCGATGCACAGGCTGATCCCGCCAAGGCACATCAGCACATCGCTTACGTAGCGGGCGAGGCATCATTGTGGCCAGGGCTGACCGGAGAGGAGACCCTTCGCCTTCTAGGCAACATCCAGGGCAACGTGGATGCCGCCTACCGAGACTTGCTCATCGAGCGCTTCAATTTCGATCCCAGCCGCAAGGTGCGCACTTACTCCCGCGGCAACCGCCAGAAGCTAATGCTGATCGCGGGCCTGATGAGCCGGGCCGACCTCCTCCTGCTGGACGAGCCGACCGCGGGGCTGGACCCGCTCATGTCGCAGGCCTTCAGAGTCTGCGTGGACGAGGCCCGCGGACGAGGCCAAACCGTGTTCTTCTCCTCGCATGCTCTTTCGGAGGTCGAGGCGCTGTGCGACCGTGTGGCAATACTCCGGGACGGGCGTCTGATCGAACTGGGAAACCTGCACGAGATGCGGCACCTTTCCGCCCTCACCATTGATGCCGACCTGGAGCGCATCCCGGATCAACTGGCATCACTCGCCGGGGTGCGCGGCCTGGTGGCCTTCGATCACCACGTCCACTTCCACGCCGAAGGCCCGGTCGAGCCGGTGCTGAGACTACTTGCGGAAGTGGGCACCGAGCACCTGCTCGTCAGGGAGCCGACCCTGGAGGAACTCTTCCTCGCCCACTACGGGCAAACGGCCGAGGAGGGCCGAAATGGCCAATGAGGCATCGCCAACCGTCGTTCTGCGCCAAACCTTTAGGCGCGCCGCTCGCACCGGCTTGGGGTGGGGCCTGGTCTTTGCGCTTGTCGTTGTGGATTCAGCTGCCGGATATCAAATGAGTTACCCGACGGCCCAAGCGCGGGCATACCTCGTCGCCAGCTTGGAGCACAACGTCGGGATCGCTGCGCTGCTCGGACAGGGGCGGAACTTGGGGAGCATCTCGGGCTGGATTCCCTTCCACTCCATGGCGTCTCTGCTCCCCCTGGGCGCAATCATTGGACTGCTCACGGCGACCCGCCTCACCCGCGCAGAGGAGGACGCCGGGCGCTGGGAGTACTTTCTCTCGGGCAGAACCACGCGCCTCGGTGCCGCGGTGCAAGCCGCTCTCGGCCTGGCCGGAGGTGTGGCGGTGATGTGGATTCCCATAGCACTCACCGCAGCGATCGTCGGCGGCTATTACGACGCCTATTCGACTTCGGCTGCGCTCTTCTATGCCGCCGCGGTGATTGCCGCGCCGGCAATCTTCGGTGCGGTGGGTTTCCTCGCGGCCCAGGTCGCCTCGTCCAAGCACCAGGCCAACATGATCGGCGGAGCCACCCTCGGGATCGCCTACCTGCTCCGGATGGTTTCCTCCACCTCCCCCGGTCTCTCCTGGCTGCGCTGGGTCAGCCCGCTGGGTTGGATAGAAGCCATGCATCCAATGACCGGCACCTCCTGGGCGCCGGGGCTGCTGCTTGCCCTAGCCTGCCTAGCCATTGTCTCCGCGGGCATCGTCATTGCCTCCAAGCGCGATCTCGGAGCTGCAGCTTTGCCCAGCCGCGCAGTGGCGCGCTCCCGGCGCTTCGGCTTCGGAGGACACGTCGGCCTTGACGTGGTGCTTTCTCGGGCGGCTGCCACCGCCTGGATCGTGGCGCTGGCAGTCGTGAGCGGGGTGTTTGGGTGGATCTCCAAGGCAGGCGCCGAGGCAATCACGGGCTCGACATCAGCGCAGGACATGATCCGTCGCATGGGCGTGATCCGCGCCGGCGCCGCCGCGTACCTGGGCGTCACGCTGCTGATGGTGGCCGCGACGCTGGCACTTGGGGCCGCGGCTCAGCTAGGTGCCGTGAGGGCGGAAGAGGCGGAGGGAAGGCTTGACCACCTCCTGGCCAGGCCGGTCAGCCCTCGTATCTGGCTGGCTGCAAAGGTAGGGGTGGGCGCCGCATTGCTTGTCGTGGAATCCGTCGTTGCAGGCGCTGCGGGCTGGGTCGGGGTATCCACGCAGCAGACCGGCCTTCAGCTCGGTGAGCTGCTCAGGGCCGGCATAAGCATCGTG
>JAJYPE010000076.1 GCA_021795585.1 Actinomycetes bacterium
CCCAGATCGATCCCGAGTCGCGCCATTGGTTCGGCCTGAGCGATTCCGAGGCGGAGGAGGCCTATCCCACCGAGGATCTCTTCCTGGCGGCGGCTCCTGAGGGCTACAGGCCCGAAGGCATCGAAACCGACGTTTTCGCAGGTTTGTAACTGCTCTTCGGCGAAACGGCGCGGCCTTGCGCCGGCAAAAGTGCCAAGATTGATGGCGGGGTCAGTGCGCCAACGGGGCGCCGAAGCCTGTCGGGCCAGGCTGGCCCATGAGAGGGAGAATTGAGCAAGTACGCATGGCTTAGCGGCGAGTGGTTCGCCGAGACTTTCAAGATGGCGTCTACGCAACCGGAGCGTCCGGGTGCCACGGCCCGCATCCAGTACGTCATCGAAGGCGGCCCCTCCGGGGTGGTCAAGTACTACTGGATGGTGGAGAACGGCAAGCTGACCGAGTCGCAGCTGGGGGAGATCGACGACGCCGAGATAACCCTCACCCAGAGCTACGACGACGCCTTGAAGATCCAGAAGCTTCAGCTGGACGCCAACGCGGCATTCATGCAGGGCAGGCTAAAGGTCGACGGGAACATCGGCAAGCTCATGTCGCTCCTACCGGTGACCAACTCCGCCGAGTACCGCCAGCTTCAGAAGGAAATTCTTGAAGTCACCGACTTCGGGGACTGACTAGCCGCCCGGGATGGGCAAAAGAAAAAGGGCCCGGCGCGTAACGCGCCGGGCCCTCGACATTTCCGGATTTCTGGCTTCCTCAGCCGTTCAGGCTCAGGATTGCGCTTGATCCTTGGTCTCGCTCGAGGTGTCTTTTGTCTCGGTCGAGGTGTCCTTGGTCTGGGTGGTGCCGTCCTTCAAGCCCTTCTCGAACTCACCCTTGGCCTGTCCGACGGAGCGGGCGATCTTGGGCAGCCGAGAGGCGCCGAACACTACAACGATGACGACTAGCAGGATGAGCATGTCCTGCCCCAGGATTTCGGCAAACACGGCTACCGCCCTTCAGAATGCACCAGGGATTTGCCCCTTTTGTGAAGATTCTAGCCCTGTCGGGGCCTGAGCGCACTACTGGGCTGTCAGCTCCGCCTGGACCTGTTTCAGCTCGCGATATCCGATGGTCGAGACGCGGTGGTCGGCCAGCATTATCTGCGCGAGTGGCGAGGTAAGGAAGAGATGCGCCCTGGCGAAGCGTTCCCAGTCCTGGGGGTAGAGCGCGGTCAGCTCATCGGAGGCCACGGCCGGGCGGAAAGAGATTTCGCTGACGCCCGGGGTCAGCGAGGCTAGCGTTTCCTCGAAGACGCGCTCGTCAACGAAGTGCGAGCCTGGGCCGGAATCGAAGGTGCAGACCTGGCCGTCGGGGGAGAACACCCCTGCTTCGGCGGCGAGCTCGGCGGCCGGAAAGACCGCGGTGGCCGGATCGTCGCTCATCGGAACCCGCACCGGGAGACCGAACTCCAGAGCCACCTCGATGAGCACGTCGAAAAACTCTGGGCGCAGCGTCAGCGCCTGGGCTTCGGACGCGAGATGCGAGGGGTCCAGGCCGTAGAAGATCGCCCTTTCCACCTGGGCCCGGCACTCCCGGCGCACCTCGGCGGTGTCGGCATGCTCCCAGAAGTCCTCCAGCGTGCGCGGAAGCTCGCCGGCCCCGTCCACCAAAGTGGGGGATTGGGTCAGAGGGGCCATGCGGAAGATGTCGTGGTCGGAGGTGAGCACCAGGCCGATCCCGAGGTCCTGGCCGCGGTAGAGCGAGCTCACTTCCCGGGACCACGGGGCATTGGCCACCAGCCTGGCGGTGGTGGCTATGCCGCGGGTGAGGGCGTCGAACGCCGCGACGTTGTGGGAGTGCGAGAAGCCAAGCGAGTCGCAGGAGATTATGCAGAGCCTGGCGTCTTCCGGGTGCCCCAGCTTGCGGAGCAGTTCGCCTTTTTGCAAGTGCGCCCTTCTCTTCTAGGTGGCTGGCGACCTCAACGCTAGTCGCAACCTACGGTGTCGAGGACTTCTCAAGCCCTGTGCGCGGCGGCGAGCGGGCGGCTATGGCGTGCCTGGCCCTTCGCGCTCAACAGCTGCTGGCGGGCCAAGGTGACCTGCCTAAGGCCGATCCGACGCGTGCGCTCGTCCAACTTCCAGCTGGACTTGCGCCCTGCGGACCCTTCGTCCTCGATGAGTGGCAACTGGTTCCTCATGCACACCATTATGCCGCGGGCCTGTGACAATGTATCGAACACCCGTTCGATTAGTGCCGAGCGGCGGTGCTATTGGTGACAAGTGGCGGTGGGAGGCCGCTCTATCAGGCCTCTGCAGCAGGACTCGGCTCGGCCTGAGGTGCCGGCGTGGGCTCACCCTCCGCCGAAGCGCCATCGGTGTGCGCCACTCCGTTGCCGGTGGCCATTTCATCACTGATGCGCGGCACGTACTTGCTGCTGCCCTCCGGATGCACTGGTCCCCCGTGTGCCTCGTCAACCAAGCGCCCGACCTCGTTGCCGGCGACGGTCTCCTTTTCGAGGAGCTCCTTTGCCACCAGTTCCAGGCCATGACGGTGCCGGCTGAGTAACTCCATTGCGCGCTCTTCCTGCTCACGCAAGATGCGCTCGATCTCTTCGTCGATGATGTGCTGGGTCTGCTCGGAGTAGTCGCGCGTGTGCATTATGTCCTCGCCCAGGAAGACCATCTCCTGGCTTCCCCAAGCCATGGGGCCGATCTTGTCGCTCATGCCCCATTCGCGGACCATCTTGCGGGCCAGCTCCGTGTTTCGGACCAGGTCGTTGCTGGCGCCGGTGGAGAGATCGCCGTAGATGAGCATCTCGGCCACGCGTCCGCCCATGCGGACCACCAGCGAGTCCTCTATGTACTCCTTGGAGTTGATGTGCTTCTCCTCCAGCGGGAGCTGCTGCGTGACACCCAGCGCCATGCCTGTGGGGAGGATGGTCACCTTGTGCACCGGGTCGGCATGGGGGAGCAGGTAGGCGAGCACGGCGTGTCCGCCCTCATGGAAGGCGACCCGCTCCTTCTCGTCGTCGGAGAGGACCACCGAATCCCTGCGCTGGCCCATCAGGACTCGGTCGCGAGCTTCTTCGAAGTCCTCCATTGCCACATCGTGGGCTCCGCGGCGCACCGCGTGCAGGGCCGCCTCGTTTACCAGGTTGGCCAGGTCGGCGCCGCTCATGCCCGGTGTGCCGCGTGCGACCACTCCCAGGTTCACGTCGTCGGCCATCCGCTTGCCCCGGCAGTGGACCTGCAAAATGGGTAGGCGCTCGTCGAGGTCTGGCAATGGGACCACGATCTGGCGGTCGAAACGCCCCGGGCGGAGAAGCGCAGGATCGAGGATGTCTGGCCGGTTGGTGGCCGCCATCATGACGATGCCCTCCGTGGTGTCAAAGCCATCCATCTCCGAGAGGAGCTGGTTGAGAGTCTGCTCGCGCTCGTCGTGGCCGCCTCCGAGCCCGGCGCCCCTCTTGCGGCCGATGGAGTCGATCTCGTCAACGAAGATGATGGCCGGCGCCTGCTTCCGCGCGGTCTGGAAGAGGTCGCGGACGCGAGAGGCACCGACGCCGACGAACATCTCCATGAAGTCCGAACCCGTCACCGACAGGAACGGTACTCCCGCCTCTCCGGCGACGGCACGGGCCAGCAGGGTCTTGCCGGTACCCGGCGGCCCGACCAGGAGGATGCCTTTGGGGACGCGCGCCCCGATCTCCTTGAAGCGCGAGGGGTTCTTCAGGAAGTCGACGACTTCGGCGATTTCCTGTTTAACGCCGGTGTAGCCGGCTACGTCTTCGAAGGTGGTTCTTGGGCGCTCGGTGGTGTAGACCTTTGCGCGAGAGCGCCCGATGGACATGATGCCCGACATCTGGCCCTGGGCGCGACGGTTTATGAACATGAAGAAGATGAGCAGCAAGGCGAGCGGACCGACCCAGGTGATGAGGGAGGCCAACAGGCCGCTCTGGCTGGACTGGAACTGGACCGAGACGCCCTCGTGGCGCAGCGCGGAAATGTCAGTTGCAATTGAAGGCGAGGGGCCATTCACGTAGAAGGCGGTGCCGTCCTTGAACTGGCCGGAAATGCGGCCGGTAGAGTTGTCGATGACCGCGGTGGATACCTGCTTGGAGCTTGCATCCTGCAGGAAGGTCGAGTAGCTCAACTGCGAAGTCGGCGTGCTCTTGAAGAAGTTGAGCGACAGGAAGACGATGAAGAGCACTGCGATGGTGACGCCAATCACCCACCGCCAAGCCTGATCGGGGCTGTTCAGCGGCCGCTTAAGCGGGTTCTGCCCGTTCGGGCGCATCTCCGGCGAAGGTCTGCTCATAGGTTTAATAATCTAGGCGTCGCAGCGCTTTTAGTGGCTGAGTGACTTCTCGATGCCTCCTGGGGTGCTCCTGGGAGCCTCGGCGCCCCTAGCACAGCCGTTCCCGCGGAGCTCTGCGGTATGGCAGGCCATGGAGGTCTTGGAGAGTTGCGGGTGGAAAAAGAGACTGCGCCGGCGGTCTACGAACCGGGCTTTTCGAGCATCTGGGGCGCGCTTCTGGCCATCGTGGTCGCCTACGCCTTTTCCTCGATCTTCCTTCTCGGCTGGATGGCCCTGTCGGGTGAGAAGGTCTCCGCGACCAGCCTCACCGCGGGGGACCTCGTCTCCAGCTCGCTGGGCACTTGGCTCGGCTTCTTCGGCGCAGCGTGGGTCACCTCCCGCCGGCTCGGAACCGGATCGCTGAGGCGCGACTACTCGGTCTACATCCGTCCGCTAGTGGACGTGCCGGTCGGCGTGGTCTCGGGGTTGGTGCTGCAATTCGCGATCCTCCCTCTCGTCTACCTGCCGCTCGAGCCCCTGATACCCAATTTGCAACAGAAGCTTTCCGGCCCGGCGACCTACATCACGTCGGCCGGCCACGGATGGACGGTGGCGCTGGTCGGGCTGGTGATTGTGGTGGGCGCCCCCATCGTGGAGGAGATCTTCTTCCGCGGGCTCCTGCTGCAGAGCATCTCGTACAAGTTGCGCAACCTTCCCCGCCGGCGAGCCAATGTCATATCCGTCCTTCTTTCGGCCATAGGCTTCGGTATCGCCCACGTGGAACCCCTGCAGCTTTTGGGGCTGGTGGCGGTGGGGATAATCCTGGGCACCTTGCGCATCTTCTACAAAAGGCTGGGACCGGGGATGGTGGCCCATGCCACCTTCAACCTGATCACTTTCATCGCGCTGGTCAAGCACTGATAATTACAAATCTGTAGTTACTTCAGCAATTTTCGGAGGCTGTCGAAACTCCTATAGGGCCCGTTTACCCCGGCGGAGGGGGTCCAGCCGCTACGCCGCCGACGAGGGATTGGAACGCCTGTGACCTGCCCGAAGTGCCACCAAGGAACGACCGTCGAGATCAACTTGAAAATTGCGACCCACGTGGTCTCACTGCGGTCGTGCTCGATGTGCGAGAGCCGCTGGTGGCGGGCCGACGACACCGAGGTCGAGGTCGGCGAGGTGCTCGAGCTCGCATCGGCCATGCGCCGCTAGGCGTTCGGCAGCGTTCGTTTTTTGGGGGCTCCCTAGCTGGACGCTGCCCAAAGCCGCCCGGTTCAGGGTAGATACTTAACCGAGTATGCGAGTCCAAGCGGAAGCCGAGACCCAATCCGGTGGCCAAGACGCCGCCACTAGCCGGCCGGAGGTGGTGCGCCCTGGCCTGGACCGATGGCTTGCCTATGCCGCCGTGGTGGCCGGGACGTTGTTCGTCCTATGGCAGCTGCATCCGAGCCTGATATTCTCCAACACGACCACGGCGGGCGGTGACACCGGCGCGCACTTCTCGGTTCCGTGGTTCTACATCCACAACATCCTCGACCACTTCCGGCTCACGGGTTGGAGCGCGTCGTGGTACGACGGCTATCCGCTGTACGTCTTCTACTTCCCGTTCCCGGGAGTGGTCACGGCCTTGTTCGGGCTCGTCGTACCGTACGGGGTGGCCTTCAAGCTGACCACCGTGGTGGGATCCCTGGCACTTCCGGCGGCCGTCTACTACTTCGCGCGCTCGCTCAAGCTTTCCTACCTGCTGTCGGGCGTCTCGGCAATCATGGCCGTGGCGTATCTCTTCGACCGCTCCTACACCATCGATGGAGGGAATATCGCCTCGACCTTGGCGGGGGAGTACTCCTTTTCCATCTCGCTGGCGCTTGCCTTTTTTGCGATGGCCGTGCTCCTGGTCTCGCCTGGCCGTTTCAAGCGCCGGGTGCTCGCCGGCATCCTTCTCACCCTCTCGCTTCTTTCGCACATCCTGCCGGCCGCCTTTGCCGTGGCGGTGCTGGTTCTCCTTGCCCTGATGCGGCGTGAGCGCAAGACGGTGTACGGCGTAGGCGTGGCGGTCGGGCTGACGGTCCTGCTGGCGGCACTTTGGGAGCTGCCGCTCATAGCGACCTATTCGTATTCGACCTCGATGGGCTGGTCTCGGATCACCACCTTCCTCGCCAGCCTTGCTCCACCGGATTTGCGCGTCTTCATCGCACTTGCCGCAGTGGGTTTCATCGCCTCGATTGCGATGCGCATCGAATTCGGCATCGTCTTCGGAGTGGGTAGTGTCGCATCGGCGGTGGCCTTTGTCGCGTTTCCGCTCAAAGCGGTCTACAACGGCCGCATGCTGCCCTTCTATGTGATGGGCATCTACATGCTGGCGGGCTTGGGCCTGCTGACCATCCTGGAGCTCATCCCGGCCGTGATCTCCTCCGTCCGGACTCTGTACGACCACCTGGAGCCCCAGCGCGACGGTGGGTTCGGCTTCACCGACTTCATGGGGTGGCAGGATACGGACCGCTCGTTGGCGGGGGTCGAGACGCCGAGCGAAGAAGGGCTCGCCGCCATCGGCAGTGCGGTGGGGCGGCTGCGTCGGCGGTTGCGAACCCGCAGGCGGGTGTCCTTCGTGGCCACCTCCGGCCTGATTCTGGTGGCGGTGCTGATCCCACTGGTCAAGATGCCGAGCTGGAGCCCTATCCGGGGCGCCACCAGCTTCGTCCCCGGTTGGATCAAGTGGAACTACAGCGGTTACGAGGCCAAGGTGGGCTTTCCCGCCTACCGGGCCCTGATGCTGCAGATGAAGAGCGTCGGGTCGACCTATGGCTGCGGCCGGGCCATGTGGGAGTACAACTCCAACCAGAACGACTTCGGCACGCCGATGGCCCTCATGCTCCTTCCCTATTGGACCAACAACTGTATCGACTCCATGGAGGGGCTCTTCTTCGAGTCCTCGGCGACCACCCCCTATCACTTCATGAACCAGTCCGAGCTGTCGGCCTCTCCGTCTGACGCGATGGCCGGCCTTCCCTATGCGGGCGTGAACGTGGCCTTGGGCGTCAAGCACCTTCAACTTCTTGGCGTCCGCTATTACATGGCATTCACGCCATCGATCGTCGCGGCCGCCGACAAGAACCCCTCGTTGCGACAGATAGCGACCGTGCCTGCGGTGGACCCGTCGTCCTCGATCCCGGTGCTCACCGAGACCTGGCACATTTACCTGGTGAGCAATTCCGGGCTGGTTCAGCCGCTCACGCAGAAGCCCGTGGTGATGCGCGGCCTCCAGCCCGCCCAGTCGAGCTGGCTTGGCCCGTCGTTGGCTTTTTATCAGAACCCCTCTGAATACCCGGTCGAGAGGCTCATGACCGGTCCCGGCTCCTATTCGCGGGTTGCGCCCTATGCCAAGGTGAGCGCCACCACGCATGAGCCTTCGGTGTCGGTGTCCAATCTCCAGGTCGCCAACTCCTCGGTCTCCTTCGACGTCTCCAAGACGGGCGTGCCGGTGCTGGTAAAGATCTCCTACTTTCCCAATTGGCACGCAAGCGGCGCCCAGGGGCCCTACAGGGCCACTCCCAACCTGATGGTGGTGATTCCCACCTCTCGCCACGTCGTGCTCTCATACGGGCGTACGGGGGCGGACTGGATCGGCATCCTCATCAGCGCGCTAACGGTCCTCGGCATCGTGGCGGCCGGGATCCTGTTGCGCCGGCGCTCGCGTTCCATGCCTGGGGTGCCGGCCGATACGGCGTTGCCAGCGCAGGTGGAGACGGCTTTCGAGCCTGACACGGAGGGCCAGGCGGAGCGTTCGTAACCCTGCCCCGGGCGGGTTGAACGGGGGGGCTCGGCCAACTAGAGTCATTGTTTCGTGTTCGGCTCCGCGCCCGGGCGCGCCGCCTTTGGCAGGCCCTGGCCGCTGAGACAGACGAGGTTTTTCATGGATCGACTCAACAAGATTTTCAAGGCCTACGACGTGCGCGGCCTGGTTCCGGAGGAGCTGGATTCGGAGGTGGCCGAGGCGATCGGTTATGCCTTCGCGCGCTTTGCCGCGGTTCCGCGCATTGTGGTGGGGCGGGACATGCGCCCATCCGGCGAATCGTTGGTGGAGGCGTTCATCGCTGGAGCCAATCGGGCCGGAGTGGCTGTGGACGACATCGGCATGTGTTCCACCGACATGCTCTACTTCGCCTCCGGCCGGCTC
>JAJYPE010000077.1 GCA_021795585.1 Actinomycetes bacterium
TACACGTTCAAGCGTGCCTTCGGTTATCCCACAGCTTTGCAGGAAGTCCGCCGTAGACTCATTCGGCATCAGGAAGGCGGTCTGTGGGTCGTGTCGAAGGACGCGTGGCGCCACCTTGGCCAGGCAGCCGAAATCCGCAGGCGAGAAATTGGCAAAGAGGTCGAGGAGCTGCCGGCCACTAAATGGCCGGTGGGGCAGGTGGATGGGGTGACGTGACATGTCGGGTGCAACGACCTCGAATCCCCGGTCAAAGGCACATGGTGAGAGAGAATCGACCTTGACCATGCGGCGAAGCTCCGGGTAGGCTTCGAGGGCGACTTGGAAGCCGCGGTCGAGGTAGAAGCCCTCGACGAGGTCGGTGGTGACCAGACCGCCTATGCGCTCCGAGGCTTCGACGAGGGTAACGACGAACCCGTTGCGCCCAAGGTATGCAGCGGCCGCGAGGCCCGCAAGCCCCGCACCAACTACCGTGACTCGGTCCTGCCCGTTGCTCTTCACGCTGTTCAATCTAAATTGTCCATCAGGTGCTCGAGTGAGTGTGGGGTCCCCGCCTGCACCGCCGCGCTCAGGATCCGGGGTATCGATTGCCGCGTAAGGATAGCGACGGGCATGTAACACCGTGGAGGTCGACGCTGCGTCGACGTGCCGGCGTTGTCCTGGTGCTCGCCGTGGCGGCACTGGGAATTTGGGCCCTTAGGGGCCACGGCGCGGAGCTGTCGGCCTCTCTTGCCCTGATCGAGAATGCCCAGGCATGGCCACTTCTGCTCGCGGTGCTGGCTGAGGCCGGATCCGTTGCCGCTTTTGGCATCTTCACGTGGCGCCTGCTTGGCGTCGGCTTGGAAATGCCTCCTTTGCTCAAGACGACGGCTGTTGCCACGGCCAATACAACCATCAACAACACGGTCCCCGGTGGGACGGCATTCGCGTCGGTGTACACCTATCGCGAGTTCAGGGGCATGGGCGCTGACGCGGTCTTCGCCTCATGGGTGGTGCTGGCCGTAAACCTCCTTGCCGCCGTTGCGCTCGGGATGCTCGCCCTCGTGGGCGTGGCGGCTTCGTTTCGGGCCAGCCAGGGGCTGGATCTACTCATTGTCGTCCCGATAATTTCCGCTGTTCTGATGGGGATGGCCGCTCTGTTCTCCTCGCCGCGCCTCTTTGGGCGCCTCTTGAGACCCCCGTTGGAACTGAGCGCGCGACTCGTCAACCGTTTTCGCCGCGAGCCTTTTCGAGTAGACGACGCACTCCTGAGGATCGGTTCGATATCCACCACCAAGGGCCAGGTCATGGTGGCGATCTGCTGGGCGATTGCCAACTGGGTATTGGATGCGATGGTGCTGGTGCTGGCCTATGTCGCGATCGGCAGCCGGATTCCCTGGGGAGGGATCCTTCTCGCGTACGGCGCCGGACAGCTCGCAGCAAACTTGCCGATCACGCCGGGAGGGCTGGGAGTTGTCGAGGGCAGCCTTTCCATAGCGCTGGTGGCGTATGGGGGCGCACAGGAGCCGGCCGTAGCCGCGGTGCTGCTCTACAGGTTGATCAGCTTCTGGCTGGTACTCCCGTTCGGATGGCTCTCCTACCTGGGCACCAATGTTGTTCGCCGACGTGCCGGCCAGGCGCGATTGGCGAGGGCGGAGACGATTGAAGGAGGCGGAGCCTCGTGAGAAGAGCAGGTGCCGCCAAGTTTCGTCGGCATGCGCGAGCCATGGCCTCGACACTTCTGCTTGTGCCGATACTGTCGGCGTGCGCCGGCGCCTCTGCCGGGCTCGGCACATCTTCGGAGTCCTGCTTCACGGCCTTGCCCGCCGCCTACAAGGCCGTGGGGCCCGGAGCGAAGCTTCTGGGGGTCCGTCTATTGCCGGCCGCAAGGGTTGGCGAGGTCATGCTCGGGTTGCCGCAAGGCTCGAACAAGGCCCTCTGTCTGCTCGCCTTCGAACTCCCCGATAGCACCGGGGGGTATCGGGTGATACGACGCGACGACAAGGTATTTGGCCACTTCAGGCTCGTCGCGTACTCGCTGCAGTCCAAGACCGTGCTCAAAGTCCGCTCGCGCGAAGCGCTACCTATGCGGTTCGCGCACGAGATATCCATCGTCTAGAGCCAGTACCGCCCCGATGTTCAGCCGGCGAGGGCCAGACCATATTCGGGCGCCGGCCATTGGCTCACATACATGCGAACCTGGGCGAGACAACGCGGGCCGGCGCTCTGTGGGCCGAATGACGGGTCGCTAGACGGCTCCTGAACTCCGTCTCGGGCATTCGCCTAGAGCCATGCCTGCTTTGGACGTATGGAGGTACTAGCGGGCGCCCGCCACGCGGTTGGATCTGAGGCGCGCCCTCTCCGAGGCGGAAAGGTACCACTTGCGGAGGCGGACCGCCTTGGGCGTTACTTCGATGCACTCGTCCTCGGCGATGAACTCGAGCGCTCCTTCCAGGCTGAGCAGCGCCGGTGGTGTCAATCGAACCAGCTCCTCCGCAACCGACGAGCGCATGTTGGTGAGCTTCTTCTCCTTGGTCGGGTTGACATCCATGTCCTCCGCGCGCGAATTCTCGCCCACGATCATTCCTTCGTACACCTCGTCTCCCGGCGCGATGAACATACGACCGCGCTCCTGGAGGTTGAGAAGCGCATAGGAGGTTCCCACACCGGTGCGGTCGGCGACCATCGAGCCGGACTGCCGGCTGCGGATTTCTCCGAACCAGGGCTCGTAGCTCTCGAAAGCATGATGGATCTGCGCCGTTCCCTTGGTCTGGGTCAGGAGCTCGGTGCGGATGCCGATCAGCCCCCGGGAAGGAACCGAGTAGACGATTCGGATCCATCCGGTGCCGTGGTTGACCATTTCCACCAGCGTTGCCTTGCGTGCCGCGAGAACTTGGGTGATAGCCCCCAAGTAGTCGGCCGGGCAGTCGATCTCGAGAACCTCGACGGGTTCACAGGTCTTGCCGTCGATCTCGCGGGTTATGACGCGTGGCTTGCCGACGGTGAGCTCGAAGCCCTCCCTGCGCATGAGTTCGATGAGAATGGCGAGTGCCAGCTCACCTCTGCCCTGCACCTCCCAGGTGTCAGGCCTTTCGGTGTTGAGGATCCGGAGCGAAACGTTTCCTATCAACTCCTGATCGAGCCGGTTCTTGATGAGCCTGGCCGTGACTTTGGTGCCCTCACGCCCGGCCAGGGGGGCGGTGTTGACTCCGAACGTCATCGAGATCGACGGCTCGTCGACGGTCAATAAAGGAAGCGGCCGGGGGTCTTCGGGATTTGCCAAGGTCTCCCCGATAGTGATGTCCGCGATACCTGCGATAGCCACGATCTCTCCGGGACCCGCCTTCTCGGCCGGAACTCGCGTGAGGGCGTCGGTGATGAACATCTCGGTGATCTTTGCTCGCTGGACCGTGCCATCGCGGCGGCACCATGCCACGGTTGCTCCCTTGGCAAGAGTTCCGTTCACGATCCGGCAGATTGCCAGGCGTCCAAGGTAAGGGCTGGCGTCGATATTCGTCACCAGTGCCTGGAGGTCGGTCTCCGATTCATAGAAGGGTGGAGCCACCCGGGCGATGATTGCCTCGAAGAGGGGGGTGAGGTTGGTTCCCACCTCGTTCTCCGTGCTTGCCCAGCCCTGCTTGCCGCTGGCGTAGATGATCGGGAAGTCGATCTGCTCCTCCGTGGCATCAAGATCCATGAACAGCTCATAGACCTCGTCGAGCACTTCCTTCACACGGGCGTCGGGCCTGTCGACCTTGTTGAGAACGACGATCATCGGGAGGTGTTTTGCCAACGCCTTGCGCAAGACGAAGCGCGTTTGAGGCAAGGGGCCCTCTGCTGCGTCAACCAGGAGAAGAGCGCCATCGACCATGGCCAATGCTCGTTCCACTTCGCCACCGAAGTCCGCGTGGCCGGGGGTGTCGACGATGTTGATTGTCGTCGTACCGTAGGTGATTGCGGTTTGCTTCGCAAGGATGGTTATGCCCTTTTCGCGTTCCAGATCCATGGAGTCCATGACCCGGTCGGCAACCTCCTCGCGCTCGCTGAACGCGCCAGACTGCCTTAGCATCACGTCGACGAGGGTGGTCTTCCCATGGTCGACGTGGGCGATGATGGCAATGTTGCGAAGGTCGTCTCTGGTGGGCAAAGTGGCTCCGTTTGCAAGGAAGATGAATGGTGGGCAAAGGGCCGTAACGGGCCAGCACACCGGCTGTCCAGCCTAGTCGCCGGCCGCACGGGGGCGATCCTGGGGCCGGGGCTCCCCGGGCTCAGGCGTCCCGCTCGACGGTCGCCGGCCGGCCGTGCCTTTCGAATTCGCGCTCGACGTCATCCCAGGTCAGCGATTCGGGGTCGCGCCCCTCTTCTTCATCCTTGCTCGCTCTGGCCAGGATTATCGCGGCCACGGTCCAAAGGACCAGAATGGATAGCCCTTTTATGGCCGCTCCCGCCAGCTGCTGGTCGGTCAGCGGATTGAGGCCGATGGCCGCAGAGCCCGCGCGATAGGGCGCATAGAAGGAGTGCTTTGCGAAGATCAACGCGATACCCGGGAAGGTGGGGAGCAGGGATTGCACAAAGAGAAAGCCCACTCTTCCGTAGGTGGAGAGCCGGTGAAGGCCAGGCAACAGACCTAGCGCGGTAACCCACATCACCGCAGCAGCTCCCACTAGGACTAGGTGGAATGCCGCCCAAGCCGCGTCGCTTTTCGATTCGGCCCCCACCACGGGCGGGAGCATGGAAGCGATGCCTGCCGCGCTGAAGACCAACGTTGCCGGGATTGGACTGGTCAGCACCTTCAGTACTTTGTCGACCAAGGGGCGCCGTGTCACTTCAGCAAAGAACCATCGCGGGAGGCCCGCGAGCATCAGCGGCGTCGAGACCAGTACCAAGAGTGAATTCGAACCGAGGTATGCCAGCACTGAGTAGTGCCGTGCGATGTCGCCCAGCGGCCAAGCCATGGCCAGGTAGGCGAACAGCAGGCCGCCGTAGAACAGAGCTGCCCTGCCCCGCCGGAGATGCGATATGGCCTGGCCCACGGGGTAATGCTGCCGCCCGGTGGCGCCGGAGAGCCGGCGGGAGCGGTGGCCCCACGCTCCGGCCAGCAGTACCGGATAGAGGGCGGCCACAACCAACGCCCCCGCTGTTACCACGGGATGAACGTGAAAGCTGAATGGTGAAATTTCGCCGGGTGCCATCATGCGCGCGGCCACCTGATGCTTGATTTGAACCTGCGTCACAGAGCCTACCTCCTGGCGCAGCTCGAATTGGGACTAGTCGCCACCATCTACAGGTGCGGGCGTTCAGGGTCTTGCTCTCGGGGTTGGCCTTGCTCATGGCCAGGGCAGCTGTAGCATTTCTAGCCAATGACAGCCATGGACTCCCTCTCTAGATTGGTCAATCTCTATCTGTTGCTGGCTAATTCGCCACGCTCGCTAACCCTGGAGCAGATCGTCACTTCGATCGGAGGCTTTCCGGACTCTCCTGCTGCCCGCAGACAGGCGTTCGAAAGGGCCAAGCGTGACCTGCGGTCTCTCGGGCTGCCTATTCGGACCGTGACCGGGCCCAGCGGTGTGGATTCCTACAAGGTCGACCAAAGGGACGCGAATGCGCCTGCGCCTTCGCTGACCCCCCTCGAGGCGCTTGCACTTGCGGGCGCCATGGCCTCTGTGCGCTTTGGGCGAGGGGATGCCCTCGACTCCGCCAGCAAGCTTGGATGCCTGTACGACGGCGAGGTGGCGGAGCTGGCCACCTTCCCGGTGGTCCCGGGCGTTTCAGACTTCTTCGAGGCGATCACGTCACGCTCGATGGTCTCCTTCGGATACCATGGCCGCCCGCGCGTGGCCTGCCCCTACGCGATCGTCTTCCGCTGGGCGAACTGGTACCTCTTGGCAAAGGAAGAAGGGGCGGACACCGCCAAGTCCTTCAGAGTCGACCTGGTCGAGGGGCCAGTCGAGCGGGTGGCCAGGCAGTGCGAGGTGCCTGAGGGGCTGGACCTGAATCAGATCATCCCTGAGAAGAGGAGCGCCATTTCAGAGGGCGAGCCGCAGGATGTGGTGGTGCGCTACCCGGAGGCGCTTGCCGAGGTCGTGGAGGGAAGTCTTCCTCGGCCAAAACTGTCGGTGCGTGCCGACGATTGGGTCACCTCGACGCTGCAGGTGGGCAGTGTAGGCGGGTTCATGCGTGTCGTCGTGGAATTTTCGGAGACCATGGCCGTCGAAGGCCCGCCGGAGTTCAAGGCTTCGGCGCACGCGTGGCTCGGGGCGGCCTTGGCGGCCCAAAGCGAGGAACGGCCCCCGCCAGCTTCGCTGGAGCGAGTGCTCGAAGAACCCGGGGAGGGCGGAGATGAAGGCAAAGCACCTTCGCGCCGACCTCGTCAACTCACCACGATTGAGCAGTTCCGGAAGGTGATGGGCATTCTTCCTTGGCTGTACAGGAATCCTGTAACCACCACAGAGGAGATCGCCCGTCTCTTCTCCATAGAGGAGGAGCGAGTTGGCGACCTTCTCGAGCGGGTCGCCTGCTGCGGACTTCCTCCCTTTACCCCGGACCAGCTGATCGAGATAGTGGTGGAGGGCGCCGAGATTTCAGCGAGAATCTCCGAGGACTTTGCCAAGGGGCTGGTGTTGGGTCAGGCGGACCTCTTTGTGATTGCCCTTTCCGCGCGAGTAGCCCTGGCGTCAGGCGAGTTTGAGGGGCGCAACGAGCTCGAGACTGCGCTGGTGAAGATATTCGGACCCGGCGCTGCCGAGGAGATGGCCGAGTCGATAGTGGTCGACATCGAGGGAGAGCGCCACCTCGGTACGCTGAGAGCCGGAATCGAAGAGCAGCTTCAAGTGCGCTTCGACTACCTTGCGTCAGGGGAAGCGTCGCTTACCGCGCGTGTCGTCGATCCGTTCGTGGTCTTTTCCGACCAGGGGTTCTGGTATCTCCGTGCCTGGTGTCACCGAGCGGGAGGGGTGCGCAATTTTCGCCTGGACCGTATGGAGAATGTGCAGGTGACTTCCGATGCCGTGGAGCGCCAGCCCAACGCGGGCGACCTGCTGGCCTCCGCCTTTGCCTTGGATGAGGGAGAGCTTCATCTTGGTGAGCTGGTGCTAGTGGCCACTGCGCCGGGCAAAGGATGGCTCCTGGCCGGAGTGCCTCACGATCGGGTCCAGGCTGACCTTCTGCCCGACTGGGAGTTGCATCGCTTGAGGGTGGTCTCGTACACCTGGCTTGCGAAGCTTGCCGGCTCCGCGGGTGGCGCCATGAGAGTCGTGCATCCGGAAACCGCCGTGGAGACGGTGACGGCTCAACTTGAGATCATGCGTGACCGCCTTAGGTGATCGCACGTGTCCGGGGACCCGGGTTGCCTATCTCGACGGCGTCTAACCTGGCGTTCGAAGTAAGATCGGTGCTCCGGATGACTGGAGAGAGGTGTACATGCGTTCCGAGATCGTGCTGGCAGAGACGGTGCAAATTACCGGATTCGAGGGCGATGCCGTAGAGGCATACTCGGCGAGGTGCCTTTCCGACACGCCTCGTGGAGGCGTCGTCGTGATCCACCATATGCCCGGCTACGACCGCGCAACCAAAGAGATAGCCCGCCGCTTTGCCGAAATGGGTTACAACGCGGTTGTTCCGAACCTCCATCACCGTGAGGCGCCGGGCGCGGAGCCGGACGACGCGGCGGCCGCGTCACGGTCCGCGGGAGGCGTGCCTGACGGCAGGTTGGTTGGAGACGTGGCGGGCGCGCGCAAGTATCTGCTTTCCCTTTCCAACTCGAACGGGAAGGTGGGCGTCATCGGCTATTGCTCGGGCGGAAGGCAGAGCTTCCTTGCGGCCTGCAGCCTGGAGTTCAACGCTGCTGTGGACTGCTACGGCGCCTTTATCATCACTCCTCCAGGCGCCGAATTCCCGCTGCGGGTGCACCCGATCGCCGACCTCGCCCCCAACTTGTCGTGCGAGCTTCTGGGGCTATTCGGAGCGGATGACATGCATCCGTCACCGGCCGAGGTGGACGAATTGTCCAAGGTGCTAAAAGACACCGGCAAGGCGCATCGTTTCCACACCTTCGAGGGAGCCGGGCACGCGTTCTTCGCGGTTGACAGGCCAAGCTATCGAGTCGAGGCCGCCAGCCAAGGATGGGGCCTCATAGGCGAGTTCTTTTCAGAGAAGCTGGCGTAAGGAACCTAGGAATGTGCACTTACGTCACTGAGACAGTCGGGGCCTCTGGAAGCGGCAAGGGACCGCAGGGCTGGTTCGACTTGAGCCGGGCGAGCATCTACTTCGACCACCCGGTCCATGCCCGCGAAGCCCATACTCTCAATATCGACTTCACAAACCCGGAACTCGGGCCATCCGCCCGGGTGGCCGTCGAGCTCTCCCGCGAGAGTGCCACCGAGCTGG
>JAJYPE010000078.1 GCA_021795585.1 Actinomycetes bacterium
GCTTCATCCCGACGCAACCCGCCTCCGCCATGGCCAGGAGCACTGAGAGGCGGTACTCGAGATCTCTGGCGCCGGAGTTGACTTCGGAAAGGACCTTGTGGAGCTCTTCGCAAATCATCCCTCTCCGATCGGCCGGAGGCAAAAAAACTTTAGGGTGCGCTCCACGGCTTTTCGCGGAGGGGTGTCGCGCCCCTGGGTTGGAGTATGGCCGCTTGGTCACGGCGTCACCTCCTTCTCTGCCCGGGGGATATTTGCAGCCAGGTCAAGGAGGCAATCATGGCTTGTCCACGTGGCGCTGCCGCAGCCCTCGCTCTTCGATGCGAACCCACTCCACCAGGCGGCCAAGCAGCTGCATGGCCAGAAGTGCGAACACCAGGGCGACGATCGCCCGCATAAAAAGGTCGCTCAAGCTCAGATACCCGCGGCTGTAATCCAGGCATGACGGGATGGTACAGATCGCGCCGAGCAGAAGCGTCGTCTTGGGCCTCATTGCCGGTTGGCCGCCTCGACTGCAATGCGGAGCCAGGCCGCCAGGGTCGAAGGCCGTCCGTTCAAGGTCGCAAAAGGAAGCCTCAGCGCCATGAGCCCTTCCAGGTTGAAGCGCGAGGTTTCCCCGTTGACGGCCAAGACATCGGGTGCCGTCGATCGGGACACCACCTTTTCCAAGTGCTCACGATCCCAGGATCCACACACCTGCAGGGCGGCGAGCACCCGGTGTGTGGGAGCGAACAGCGACCTCCATTCCTCCTCCAAGGATGCATCTACGTGTGCGGCAAAGCTGAGCCCGTCTATGAGATGGTTCCGCA
Organism: Actinomycetes bacterium; assembly: GCA_021795585.1. Taxonomy (GTDB): domain Bacteria; phylum Actinomycetota; class Acidimicrobiia; order Acidimicrobiales; family Acidimicrobiaceae; genus Acidithrix. The sequence goes on from JAJYPE010000078.1 coordinate 807, forward strand.
ACAGCTCGGGGTCGAAGCCGCGCTCCATCGTCGCCCGCAGCCTCTCCTTGCGCAGGTCCCAGGCGCTGTCCATCGGGATGTTGAAGCTGTCGACCAATGTGTCGAATTCCGCCTCCCCATCCGGAGTCGTGGTGGTGAGGATGATCGCGACCGGACGGTCCAGGGGTGGAAGCTCGCAAAGGCCGATCAAGTCGAGGATCATTGACGCCGGAACCGCTGCCTGCGGGCGCGCGTTGCCACCGCTCTCGAGCTCGAGGCCCATCAGGCCCGCGATGGTCTCGGAAATGAGCTCATCGTCGCACGGAGCTTTTCGGTTCGCGGGACCCGGAGTGGCAGCGGGTCCCCGGGCTTCGGACGGCAGAAGGCCCCAGCTCGGCCGGCGCGGTTCGATAGCCAGCGGTTTCGGGCCGCCGGGGCCGTAGACGCGAGCGCCGGCGCCGATGATGCGATCCGGCTCCGGCCAAGCCATGGCGCCGGCGGGTTCTCTGATTGGCGCGCCGGCAACGCCGTCGCATTCGCCCCCGGCGGCTTTATAGCTGGCTATGGCGTTGCGTGTCCGGGCCTCGATTCTCGCCGGGGCCGGCGCCGATGCGACCGCCTCTCGCAGCTGGGAGGCGAAGAGGCTGAGGCGCTCCGGCTCGAAATCCTCCGGCGACGGCGCTTCGACCACAAGCTCGAAGCGTTGCCGGGGCCCGAGGGGAAGCATCCCTCGACGGCGTGCCAGCCTGCGCGCGAAGACCACGCGGACAGAGGCGCCACAAGCTGCTCGTGCCTTGGCCAGGGCCTCTTCAACCGTGGCCCCGTCAAACTTGAGCTGTCGCGATTCCATTAGCCACTCCTATCTGGATGACACGGGCGCTCGGGGGCACCTCGTAGTGAGAGAGGACGGGTATGTCCAGGCCATTGGCCAAGAGCACCCGGCGCAGTGCCGCACGGATGGCCGGACCGCAAAGGACAACAGGATCCACACCGAGGCGGGCACCCCGCTCGCGCAGCTCGGAGACCTCGGCCTTGATGGCGGCCATCTGCTCGGCCGAGATGACGAGGAGGCCTCTTCCATCGACCAGGCGATGAGCCGCGCGCAGCGACTCCTCCAAACCCGGGTCGAGCTGGATCACCGAGAGCGTCCCTTGTGCCACGTACGGTACGGCGACCTGCGACCCGAGCGCAGCCCTGGCGGCCTCGAGCAGGTGATCGCGCTCCCGGGAGACCCGGGAGCGATCAACGACGGCTTCCACGATTGTCGGCAGGTTGCGAACCGCCACACCTTCTTCCAGGAGGTCGCGGAAGACCTGTTGCAGTTCGCCAAGGGAGACCTGGGCCTGGGTCAGCTCGTCCACCACCACCGGCGAGTACTGCTTGAGCTGATCGAGCATCTCCTTCACCTGCTGGCGCGCGACGAGCATCGGTGCATGCCGCCTGATCACCTCGGAGAGGTGCGTGATGATCACGGAGCTGCGGTCAACCACGGTCGCGCCCAGGCCGATGGCATGGGGCTTCGATCCGGGCGGTATCCACTTGGCCGGGATTTGAAAGACCGGCTCAACGGTGGCCTCGCCTGGCAGGCCCTCGAGCCGGTCGCCGATAGCGAGAACCCGGTTGGCCGGCGCGGATGCCCTGGCCGCTTCGACCTCGTAGACCTTGATGGCGTATTCGCCGGCTGCAAGTGAGAGATCGTCGCGCACGCGCACCTGGGGGAGAGGCACTCCCAGCTCCCCGGCAAGCTTGGACCTTAGCGTCCTTATTCTGTCCGTAAGGTCGCCACCCTCGGCCGGGTCGGCAAGTTCCAGCAGGTCGAGAGAGAGATCCAGCTCGAGAGGCTCGACGCTCGGCCTGGCTGCCACAACCTCGGTGGACACCACCTCGCGAGTCTCGGCATGATCCGCGGCCTGCTGTTCGGAGTGCTCTTGACCCTTGCGGACTCTTCGCCCCACGAAGAAGATGGTGAGCCCCACCGCCAAGAAGGGAAGCTTGGGCAAACCGGGCATAAGGCCGAGGACGGCGACCACGCCTCCGCCCATCTCCAGCGCCCGCGCTTGTTTGCTCAGCTGCCTGATCAGGTCGAGGCCGAAGTCGGCTTCGTTGGCGCTGCGGGTTACGATCAGGCCGGTGGAGATCGACATGAGCAGTGCCGGGATCTGGGAGACGAGGCCGTCACCGACCGAAAGAAGGCTGTAGGTGTCTATCGACTGGGTGATGGGGAGGTGGCGCTGCATTACGCCGACGATGAACCCGCCTATCAAATTGACCATGGTGATCACCACCGCGGCGATGGCATCACCCTTTACGAACTTTGACGCGCCGTCCATCGCCCCGTAAAAGTCGGACTCCTTGGCGACGCGCTCTCGTCGGCGCCTCGCCTCGGCCTCGTTGATATGACCGGCGTTCAGGTCGGCATCGATCGCCATCTGCTTTCCGGGCATGGCATCCAAGGTGAACCGCGCGCCCACCTCGGCCACTCGGCCCGCTCCATTGGTGATGACCACGAACTGGATTACAAAGAGAATCAGGAAGACGACCAGTCCAACAACGACGGATCCGCCAACCACGAAGTGCCCGAAGCTCTGGATGACGCTTCCGGCGTAACCGTGCAGCAGCACCAGGCGCGTCGCGCTCACGTTCAGCGCCAGCCGGAACATTGTGGCCACCAAGAGTACGGAAGGGAAGGTCGAGAACTCGACCGGGTCCTTTACCCGGAGTGCAACCATAAGGACGATGATCGCGAAGCTGATATTGAGGGTGATCAGGAAGTCGAGGACCACCGCCGGCATTGGCACGACGAGCATCACCACGATCATCACGATTCCCAGGGGCACCAGGAGGGCGGCGCGGGCGCTCCGAGACATGGGTTCCTTTCAGCCGGAGCGTCCGTTGCTGCTTCCTTGCCCCTCCTGGGCACCTTGCTCTTCGGCAGGGGCCCGCGGTGACTTGAAGGGGAATCAGCGACGGCCCAGGAGCTCCGGGCTGGCGGCCGCGGACGTGGCATCGATTGATTCTTATGCGCTGGCCCTTGACGACCGGGATAGGGGCCGCCCGCCTTCCTCTGTCCGGGCGCCTCAGGCGTCGAGCAGGCGGCGGATGTCCTCGGCGTTGATGGAGGTCGCGTCGCTGGCCACACCCTCCATCACTTGGGCGAACAGTGCCGCCTTCTTCTTGCCGAGCTGAACCACCTTTTCCTCGATCGTGTCCTGGGAGACCAAGCGGTAAATCATGACGCTGCGCGTCTGGCCAATGCGATGGGCACGATCCACCGCCTGGCTCTCGGCGGCCGGATTCCACCACGGATCGACAAGGTAGACGTAGTCCGCGGCCGTCAGGTTGAGGCCGAAGCCTCCGGCCTTGAGGCTGATGAGGAAGACCGGTACCTCGCCGGTCGCGAATTCATCCAGCAACCTTCCGCGGCCCCGGGTGGCGCCGTCCAAGTACAGATGGCGGATGCCCCTGGACTCCAGGGCTCCTCTGATGCGGGATAAAAAGCTCGTGAACTGGCTGAACACCAGCGCACGGTGGCCCTCGGCCGTAATTTCCTCCAAGCTTTCCAGGAGGAATTCAAGCTTGGACGAAGGGATGCCGGCGTAGGCCTGCGCGTCCACAAGTGAGGGGTCGATGCTCAGCTGGCGAAGCTTGGTAAGCGAGCTGAAGATGGTAATCCGGTTCTCGCGGAAGTCCTCCAGCAGGCCGAGGATGCGCTGGCGCTCGCGCTGCAGGTGCAGGTCGTATACGCGCCTGTGCTGGGGGGCAAGTGCCAGCTCCAGAACCTGCTCACTTTTGCCGGGAAGTTCGGCGACGACCTCTTCCTTGGTGCGTCTCAGCATCAAGGGCCGGATCCGCCGGCGCATCCGTGCCAGGGCCTCGCTGTCCCGGTTGCGCTCGATCGGTAGCTGGTACATCTCCCTGAAGGTTCGTGCGGAGCCCAACACCCCTGGCGCCACCAGCGAGAGGATGCTCCACAGCTCCATGAGGTTGTTCTCGAGCGGCGTGCCGGTAAGTGCGAACCTGGTCTTCGCCGAGAGCCTGCGCGCCGAGCGGTACCCCTTGGATTGGTGGTTCTTGACGAACTGCGCCTCGTCGAAGACCACGCAGTCCCAGGCCAGACCTGCGAACTCCTCCTCGTCGAGGCGCAGAACCGTATAGGTCGTGATGGCCAGGTCGGCGCCGGCGATTCGTTCGGCGACGGAAGCCTTCTCCTTGCGCGAGGTGGCGCCCAGGTGTGCCACGACCAGCGAGGGTGCAAAACGGGCGACTTCCACCAGCCAGTTGGCAGCGACACTGGTAGGCGCGACGATCAATGACGGCCGGGCCTCCCGCCCGCCGGAGTGGATGTCCACCAGCAGCGCCAGTGCCTGCACCGTCTTGCCTAGTCCCATGTCGTCGGCAAGGATGCCTCCCAGCTCCAGCTCGCGCAGGAAGGCGAGCCAAGAGTAGCCCTCTGCCTGATATGGCCGGAGCGTGGCCGACAGCTTCGGAGGTTCATTGCGGAGCTCGACCCCGCCGGCTTTGGTCAGTCCGGCCGCGCGGGAGAGCCAGTGCCCCGCTGTTTCGTCGAACTGCCCAATCGATGAGAGCTCCGATGCCAGGTCGATTTGGAAGCGGCTGAGCCTGAGCCTCGACGGTGGGGCATCAGCCATCGAACGGGCTTCTTCGACCAGGCTACGGAAGCGCGCGAGCGCTGGGTCGTGTAGGGAGAAGTACGTCCCGTCCTCCAAGAGCATGCGGGATGCGCCAGAGTACAGCGCGCCCAGGAGCTCAGTAACCGGCAACTGCCGCCCGGCGACCTCAATGTGCACCGTCAGGTCGAGCCAGTCCGACTGGCCTTCGGTGGCGGGCTCAGCGCCAAGCCGGATCGTCGGCGGGGCCGGTGATTCCACAAAGTCCGGGAAACCCGCTTCGTACTCGACCACGAAGTACCCTGTACCTTCCTCGATCAACGGCAGGGTCTCGAGAGTGAAGTTGAGGGCGTCTGCTCCGGCGAGGCTGAAGCCTTGACGCGCCCGGTGCCATAGGCCAACTCCGAGAATCCCGCGGGCCTGGGCGAGTATCGTCTCCTCGGCGCGTTCGTCCCTCAAAACTGATCCCCCGGCCAACTGCTCGCCGGCAAGGTCCAATTCGGCGACCATGTCGCCGGAGTCTTCGTATCGCCACAGCAGCTTCACGGCCACCGTCGTCGCACCGTCTCCGCCGAGCCGGAAGAGAAGTCGAGGGCTTGCGCTTCTCGGCGTCAGCCCCTCCTCGGCGTTTACCTGGAAACTGGCGATGAGCGCAGGGTATGCAAGGGAGAAGAACTGGGCGCGCTCGGCTGCAGGCACCTGTAGTTCAACCCCGTGCGCAATTGCGGAGGCAAGACGCCATGGCAGTGCTGTCGACAGCGGGGCGAGAACGACGGTGGCGGCGTCAGGTGAAGCTCCGCGCCGCCAGCGGTAGCTGCCCACCGCAGGTGAGCCAAAGACGCGCACTTCGTAGCCCGCGATCTCTCCCGGCGCCCCGAGGCGTGGCTCGAGCTTGAGCGACCCGTCTTCGCGCTCGGAGATCTCGAGTGCCGCTTGGAGGGGTTCGGCTCGCAATTCGATGCCGCCCGTGGCGTTGCCGCCGCGTACGAAGGGGATGCCTAGGCGTTTCGCCTCGGCCAGGAGGTGCCAGACCTGCCCAGAGGCGAAGTCGTCTAGGAAGCACCAGGCGGGAGCTTGGTAATAGTACCTCTGAGAGCCGTAGTATCTGTGCGCCCCGCCCGCATCCTCGGTCGCGATGTAAAGCGCGAGCCATTCGTGGAACCATTCCTCATGTCCGGCGGGGCGTACCGTGCCGTAGGTCGAGGTCGCTCCCCATTTGACGCCGGACATCACCCAGCGGCCGGTTCGCTCCGACTTGATCGCCGGGCGCACCGCGAGTTTGTAGCTCTCGCCGCCGGCCGGCGTGTCCGCTTGGCCGTAGCGGCGGGGTGGCGCGATGCGCTGCAGTTCGAACATGAGCGCTATTGGACTTACGCCCGAGCCGGGCGGGGAAGCTGCGGCGACCATCTCGGACAGCGCCACGCGCCATCCCGGAGCCGTCTTGCCTGTTTCCTGCGCTTCCGAGCCCACCTCCAATGCCTCTGCCAGCGCAAGAAGGGCGGCCGCCATGTGCTTGCATCGGATGCCTACCGGACAGCTGCAGACCCCGATTGAGAAGTGGAGGTCCCCTTTGGAGTCGGGCCGGAAGTTGAGCTCAGCGCGGTAGAGCTTGGTGCCGCTGACCAGCGCAACGATGGATGCGCTGTCACGGACCTCAAGCGACCTTACCCGGCCGGTGCGGAAGTAGGCGAGGCCACGGGCATAGGACCCTGCGTCGAAGTAGGACGAGACCAGTGTCTGGTCGAGAATGTAACGGCCCACCCAATTCATGGTATGGGAGCAACCCCCATCGTGCGCAATCTTCCTGTTTCATGCGGCGGGCGGCGCGCGTGCTCGAAGCCGTGGTCGAGGCAAGTTAGCGGACCTTCCCCAAAACCGCTAAAGGATTCCGGCCCTTGCTCCGATTGATAGGCGTGCGTTCCCCCGGGGCGCACCTGTCAATGGATTGACAAGCATTTGCTGTTTATCATGGAGGAATTCGGGAGATGTCTCTCTCAGTCAACACCAATATCTCGGCTATCGACGCCTACAACAACCTGAACGCAACCAGCAACAACATGCAGTCGGCGATCTCGGAGCTCTCCTCGGGCCTGCAGATCCAGACCGCTGCCGACAACGCCTCGGGCTATGTCATAGCCCAGGGCTTGAACGTACAGGCCAACGGCCTGGGAGTGGCGATCAACAACGGCCAGAGCGCCATCTCGGTCCTGCAGATCGCCGAAGGCGCCATGAACCAGCAAGTCTCCATCCTGCAGAGGATGAACGAGCTGGCCACCCAGGCCTCCAACGCGGGCACCGCCAACTCCTCTTCGCTGGCCGCCGACCAGCAGGAGTTCGCCGCCCTGCAGAACCAGCTGGACCAGATCGCCCAGAGCACCCAGTTCGGCCAGACCGCCCTTCTCAACGGCTCCTATCAGAGCGAGTCCTTCCAGATCGGCGCCTACGCCGCCTCGGCGGACCAGGTGGTGGTCTCCATCGCCACCATGACCGCCTCGGCCATGGGAGTCGCCGGAGCCTCCGTCTCCATCGGCACCGCTTCGGCGGCCATCTCGGCCATGAGCGCGGTGCAGTCGGCCATCAGCTACGTGGCCTCCGCCGAGGCCGTGGTGGGCGCCACCCAGAACCAGATCCAGGCCATCATCGCCAATGACACGGTGAGCCAGCAGAACGTCCAGTCCGCTTATTCCACCATGGTGGACGCCAACGTGGCCCAGGCGATGACCAAGTTCTCCTCGGATCAGGTCCTCATGCAGTCCGGCATCGCCATGCTCTCCCAGGCGCAATCGCTGCCCCAGCTGCTCCTCAAGCTGATTCCCTAAGCCGACCGCGGTGGCCGGAGGCGTGACCGCCCCCGGCCACCCCCTCACCTCGGGCGCCCGAGCTGCCGCGGCGGCG
>JAJYPE010000079.1 GCA_021795585.1 Actinomycetes bacterium
GGCCGAAGCGCCGGCGGCGGAGCTCCATCTCGACCAATTCGAGGAGATCGTCCGCCTCATCCTCCTCCAAGGTGAGATCGGCATTGCGCGTTACGCGGAATGCGAGCAACTCGCCGAGCTCCATCTCGGGAAAGAGCCGGTCCAGATGAGCCGCGATAACGCTCTCCAGCCGCACGAATCTTGTCTTCCCCGACAGCTCGACAAAGCGCGGAAGCAATGGAGGCACCTTGACCCGCGCAATACGGCTCTCGCCACTGCCCGGATCAGTCACTTTCACCACCAGGTTCAGCGACAGATTCGAAATGTAAGGGAAGGGATGGGCAGGATCCACCGCTAGTGGCGTCAGCACCGGATAGATCTTCTTCTCGAAGATCTCAGAGAGATGCTCCTGGTCCTCCCGGCCCAGCTCCTCGAAGCTGAGGATCTCCACGCCATGGCGCTTCAGCTCGGGCAGGATCACCTCGTTGTACGCGGTGCCAACCCGGTCCAGAAGCGGGACCAAGAGAGTGTGAATCGCTCTCAGCTGGTCCTTGGTGCTCATCCCGTCCGGGGACTTGGATCGCACGCTGGCTGCCAGTCGATCCTTCAAGCCGGCAACCCTCACTTGAAAGAACTCATCCAGGCCCGAGGAGAAGATGGCCAGAAACTTGATGCGCTCCAGCAGCTCGATCCGCTCGTCCTCGACCAGCTCGACTACACGTTCCGCAAACCGGACCCAGGAGATCTCACGATTCACGAAGCGCGTCGGTCCGAGCATCTCGGCTACCTCGGTCACGGGCTCCATGAATCCAAGATAGGGCTGGCAAGCGGCAAAAGCGGTGGCCAGGAGAAACATTTCCCGTCACCCCTGGGCATCCCTCTCAGCCTCCCATCAGCTCGGCCAATCCCGCCACTGGCTGCACCTCGGGTAATATCGTGGGCGGAGGTTGGTATGACGCTGCTAGCAGCTGGGCAGGAGGCCGGCCGAGGCCGCCACCTTCCTCGATACACGCGTGAGAGGCGTGCCGAAGCGGGAATGCTGATTATCGCGGTGGCGATAACAGTTTTCGCCTACGTCCTTGCTTCGATCGGCAAGTACTCCGTCATGCCCGCCAACCTGGTCCCGATCCTGGTGGCAATGATCGCCTTGATGGGTATCGTGCACGTCGCCAATCTCTTTCTGGCCCCGCATGCCGACGCGATCATCATGCCACTGGTGGCCCTTTTGAACGGTCTCGGCTACGTGATGATCGCCCGCCTCGACCCTCCGCAGGCTCTCTTGCAGGGCATCTGGACGGCAGTGGGCGTCACGGCCTACATTGTCACGTTGCTCGTCGTTCGCCGTGCTGAGTTTCTCGACAAATACCGTTATCTCTTCGCCTTACTGGGACTTGGGCTTCTTGTCCTGCCCCTAGCCCCGGGCATCGGCGAAAATATCAACGGCGCCAGGCTTTGGGTGCACTTTGGACCTTTGAGCTTCCAGCCTGTGGAACTCGCGAAACTGGCCCTCGCGGTCTTTTTCGCCTCCTACTTCATCGAGAAGCAGGATCTGCTCTCCGGCGGCCTTGGATCTTCAGGCCGGAAATTCACCCTCAACATCCGAGTCCTTGGCCCAATCCTGGCGGCCTGGCTCGGATCTCTGCTGATCATGACTGCGGAGCGCGACGTCGGGTTCTCGCTGATGCTCTTCCTGGTCTTTATCATCACCCTTTGGGTCGCGACTGCACGAATCTCCTACCTGGTCGCGGGAAGCGTCCTCTTTGCTGTCGGCGCCGTCGTCGCCTCCAAGCTCTTCGCCCAGGTCAACGAGCGCATGGTGATCTGGCTCAACCCGTGGAAGTATGCGGAGACCATCGGCTATCAGATCGTCCAAGCCCAATACGCCTTGGGAGCCGGTGGGCTTTCGGGGACCGGCCTCGGACGTGGCCACCCGACACTCATTCCAGTCGTGAGCTCGGACTTCATATTCGCCGCAATCGGCGAGGAGATGGGCCTCCTCGGAACAACCGCGGTCGTGATCGCCTTCGTGCTCCTGGTGGGCGCGGGCATCCGCGCGGCACAGCGCAGTTCCAGCCCATTCTCCTCCCTGCTCGCCGCAAGCTTCACCCTTATCATCGGGTTGCAGTCATTCTTCATTATGGCCGGCATCGTCCGCCTGCTGCCGCTCACCGGCGTCACGCTACCTTTCGTCGCCTATGGAGGATCGTCGCTGGTCTCGAACTACATCCTGGTGGCAGTACTGATGCGAATTTCCAACGAGAGCGGCGAACCGGCGTATTAGCTGGGGGCAAGTTGGCCCGCCGAAGGTGGGCGTGCATAAGTATCCGCGCACCCAACGGCGGGCAACTATCGAGGTCGAAATATGGGGGCTACTCTTGGCGCCCAATGGCCCCAGGGGTGCGCGGGTTCTCTACAGGCTCGCCAGAATGGCGTCCGCAGAACTCACGCTCAGCCCACCTCCGGGCTCTACGGCCAGGGAACTCACTACGCCGTCCTCGATGACCATGGCGAAGCGCTTATTCCGCAATCCCAACCCAAAACCGCTGCCATCCAGCTCTAGCCCCACTGCCTTGGCGAAATCCCCATTACCATCGGCCAGCAGCGCTACCTCGTCCTGGATGTTCTGGGATGCCGCCCAAGCCTGCATCACGAAGGCATCGTTTACCGACACGCAGGCGATCTTGTCCACGCCCTTGGCCCTGATTTCGTCTGACCGTATTACGAAGCCCGGCAGGTGGTAATCGGAGCAGGTGGGAGTGAAAGCTCCAGGAACGCCGAAAAGCACCACCTTGCCGCTTCCGAGGTATTCACCTGTCGTGACCTCGCTGGTCGAACCGTTTTCGACGGCCACCAACTTTACGTCCGGTATGCGGCTACCAACAGTGACTGCCATCTCTCCCCTTTTCCTTGGGTGCCGGGACGTCTCTTGCGTCCCGAATTTGAAGCACGGGCGGCCCCATGATTATTCCTTGCCCGGATGGCCGCAGGAACCTAGGAGGGCCGGGCGGAGAGAAGCCGCTCCCTGAGGCCGGTCAGGCGGTCCTGAACGAGAACGTTCTTTACGGCCATGGCCACGGCGCGGGTTTCACCGATCAGGACGACCAGCCGCTTGGCCCGGGTCACCGCCGTATACAAAAGGCGGCGCTCGAGCATGGCGTAGTGCTGCATCGCAAGCGGAATAACCACAGCCGGGTACTCCGAGCCCTGAGACTTGTGAATGGAAATGGCGTAGGCCAGGGTTAGCTCGTCCAGGTCGGCGGCGTCGTAGTCGACAGTCCGGGAGTCGAAGTCGACCTTGATCGACCCGGCCTCCTCATCGACGCCGACCACTATTCCCAAATCGCCGTTGAAGACATCCCGCTGATAGTTGTTGACCAGCTGGATCACCTTGTCGCCGGGCGCATAGCTGTTGCCGTATCTGCTCAGCTTGGGCGCAGCGGACCCGTTTAGGCGCTCCTGAAGCAGGACGTTGAGCGCCCGGGCCCCCAAGCCGCCTCTATTCATCGGGGTGAGCACCTGAACCTCCGATACCGGGTCGAACCCGAAATGCCCGGGAATGCGCTCGGTAACCATGCGCACCAGCCTCTGCTGGATCTCCTCGGGCGTCGAGGCGGCCAAAAGGTAGAAATCGCTCTCGGTGTCCCTGGCGGGCACCTTGGGCATGCTCCCGGCATTGATGAGGTGGGCGTTGGTGACGATGAAGGACTCCCGGGCCTGGCGGAAGACCTCGGTGAGCCTGACGGTCGGCACGACGCCGGAATCGATAAGGTCGGCCAGGACCCTGCCCGGCCCTACCGATGGCAGCTGGTCTACGTCACCCACCAGGATCACCGCCGCGTGGTCGGGAACGGCCGCAAGCAGGCGGTTCGCGAGTGTCACGTCGATCATGGAGGCCTCATCCGCAACCAGCAGGTCACATGGCAATGGATTGTCGCGGCCGTGCTTGAAGTCAAAGGAGGCAGGATCGAACTCGAGGAGGCGATGAATCGTCTTGGCCGTCCGTCCAGTGGCCTCCTGCATACGGCGCGCCGCCCGCCCGGTGGGCGCACACTGCGCGATACGTATACGGCGCTGCTCCAGAACGGAGAGTATCGAGTTAACTAGCGTCGTCTTTCCTACCCCGGGCCCGCCGGTGATGACCAGCACCTTGGAGCCGAGCGCGGTCGAAAGAGCCCCCGCCTGACTTTTGGAAAGCTCTACGCGGTGCTCTGAGACCAGCCAGGCCAGCGCCGCGCGAGAGTCGATTTCGCGCCACGGCGGCCGGCCGGCGGCCATCAGGCGCGCAATCGAGGACGCCACGCCCGCCTCGGCACGGTACAGCGAGGCGAGGTAGACGCACTCCTCCCCTTGGAGTTCGGCCGGGATCACAGCACCTTCGAGTATCTCGGCCTCGACCGCCTCGACGACGAGCTGCTCCGACACCTCCAGCATGGATGAGGCCTCCCGCACCAGGTGCGCTTTTGGCGTGGCGCAGCTTCCACCCTCTGCCAGCTTGGCCAGCACCCAGGAGATCCCAGCCCTGGCTCGAACCGGCGAGCTCTTGTCAATGCCTAGACGCGCAGCGAGTTCGTCGGCCGTCTTGAAGCCGATGCCCGAGATGTCTCCGGCAAGGCGGTAAGGATTTTCGGAAATGAGCGCGATCGCCTCGGCCCCATAGGTGCGATATATGCGAACCGAACGTGACGTCCCTATGCCATGGGAGTGCAGGAAGAGCATGATCTCACGCACCTTCTTCTGTTCCTCCCAGCCGGCGACAATGCGCTCGACACGCTTGGGACCGATGCCACGGAGAGAGAGGAGGCGCTCGGGCGAGTTCTCGATTACTTCGAAAATCCCTGTTCCAAAGGTCTCAACCAGCACCTTGGCGAAGTGAGGGCCGATGCCTCGCACCATGCCGGAGCCCAGGTACCGCTCGATCCCCGCCTCGGTCGTCGGGGGCACCGAAACGATACGGTCGGCCCGGAACTGCCTGCCGTAATTGGCGTCCACTCTCCAGTGACCCACGGCCTCGACTTCTTCGCCTGCGGCTATCTGGGCCGTCGCGCCAACCACCGCCACGGGCTCGCGCTCACCTCTGACCTTGACCCTGAGGACGCTAAACCCGGAGTCCTGGTTGTGGAAGACGACGCGCTCGACTTGTCCGGCCAGTCGCTCCGGCTCCTCGGCACGCTTTTTGCCGGGGACCGCCATCGGCGCCTACTCCCCGCTGCCAGCCCGGGAGCGAAGCATCATGCCAGATCCAGCTCCTCGGGCGCGAAGGGAGTGCCGTGGCCGGGCACAATCAAAGAGGGTCCGATCGCAAGCACCCGGGCACGGGAGTCCTTGAGCACCTCCTGGTCGAAAGAGTAGGGGTCCAGCCGGGGGCCGGTCCTGCTCCACCACGCGTGCGTGCAGACCACCATCCCTTCCTCGGTGACCACCACGATGCTTATGTCCTCACGGGTGTGCCCCGGCGTTGTGATGCCGTAGACGTTCGGTGCTACGCGAAAGCGGTCTTTATCATGGTCCGTCCAGACGTCGTCCTTGTAGCTCGCCATGAAGTCGTGCACCGTTGCGTTGGGAAACATGCCCACGTTCATGGTGTGATCCAGGTGAAGATGCGTGACGACCACATCGGTCACCTGCTCCGGCGCCACGCCACGCGCCGAGAGCTGGGCCAGGATTTCCGCCTTGGCGTGCACCATTCCCGGATCGACCACCACCACCGAGGCCCCGTCGGTCACCAGCGAGACGCTGGAGGTAACACCGGGCCTGACCGAGCCGGAAAGAAGCAGTTCGAATCGCGCAGGCATGCCAGGAGGTTAGCAGCCGCCCGGTGCCCATGCCACGCGGCGGACCTCTAGGCTCGCACGTGATGCTGGTCCTATTGCCAAGAGCCATATCAGGCATAAGCCTTCCGGAGGGATTCCGCTCGCTCGTCTTCGACGCTCAGCGCCAGGAACTCGACGGAACCGCCAGAGAAGCGGAATTCTACGTCCCCGCCTACATGGGGGACAGCCGAATATTCGAGGTCATCGCGGAGATGCCCAAGCTGCGCTACGTGCAGCTCCTGACCGCAGGCATCGACAAGACGGTGGGGTACATACCGGACGGGGTGACGCTCATGAACGCCCGGGGCGTTCACGACTCCTCGACGGCCGAGCTGGCCCTGGCACTCACCCTGGCCAGCATGCGCAATCTCACCGGCTTCATCCGCGCCGGCTCGCAGGCATGGTCGGCCCGAGCCGGCCGGCCGAGCCTCTACGCCAAGCAGGTCGCCATAGTCGGCGCCGGATCGATCGGACACGAGATCGCCCGCGTCTTCGGCGCCCTCGGGGCACGCTCCACACTCATCTCCAGGACGGGACGTGACGGGACGCTCCGGCTTGCCGATGCCGGCGGCCTGTTGGCGAACGCGGACGTCGTGGTGCTGGTGGTTCCGCTCACCGAGGCCACGCGCCATATGGCCGACGCCTCATTCCTTGCCAACCTGAAGGACGGCGCCCTTTTTGTCAATGTCGCCCGGGGCGAGGTGGCCGATACCGCCGCCCTCCTTGCGGAGGTGTCCAGCGGAAGAATCCAGGCTGCGCTCGACGTCACCGACCCCGAACCGCTTCCGACTGATCATCCGCTCTGGAACGAGCCCAACTGCCTGATCAGCCCCCACGTCGGCGGCGCCACCGACGCGTTCATACCCAAGGCGCGAGAGCTGGTTGAGAAGAACCTGGCCAGGATCGCCAACGGTGAACAGCCGCTCAACATCATCGACGGAGAGTACTGACGCCTCGCCCTAGGCGGGGCCGAACAGGGTCTCCTCGACCATGATGGGCGGCGGTGGGCTGGAAGCCAGGGCAATGAGCAGCGCGTCAGAAGGCCTCGCCGGCACAACCCGCTGCTGAGCCTGCTTGTCGAAAAGGGTGATTTCTGCGAAAAACAGATCACCCCGCCTCCCGGTGATCACAACCATGGCCACGCTCAAGGTGAACTGATTGAGGATGTCCACCAGCACATCGGCCAGGAAAGGCCTTTGGCGGGGCAGACCACGCAGCAGGGTGGCGATCATGGAGGCCTGGTCCAGCGATACCGGAATCGAAAAGCTGCGGTGCGGCTCGTCGACCTCTGATATGACCACGCGCCCGTGAGTTTCCGGAAGCGCCACGCCAACATCGGCCACCCGGGAACGGCGCTTGGTAGCAAGTTGCGTCACCGTGTCGGCGGTCGAGTCGACCTGGTCCGGCTCCAGTTCGGGCAGTGCCTCTTCCCGGGCGTTCGCCGCCGGCCCGGCATCTGCGATCTCGGCCTCGGCCGGGTACGTTGGCGGCGCCTTGTCCTCCAGCTCTTCGCTACTGGCTGACAAATTCCCTCCGGTCCTCGGGCAGGTAGCGGGCATTGCGCATGCCGACCCCCAGGGCTATCCCAATCGCAGTGAAGAAGGACAGCGCAGCGGACCCTCCGTAGCTCATGAACGGGAGCGGAATGCCGGTAATGGGCATAATTCCCATAGTCATCGCAGCGTTCTGGAAGATCGAGAATGCCAGGAAGGCGAGCACGCCGATCGCGAGCAGCCGTCCGAACTGATCCCGTGCTACCACTGCCACCCGCCAAACCCGCCAGCAAATGTAGCCGAAGAATAGGAGCAGGATCCCCGCCCCCACGAATCCGAGCTGTTCGCCCACGGCGGTGAAGATGAAGTCGGTCTGCTGCTCGGGAACGTAGGCAAGGTTTGTTTGAGTGCCGTGGAAGAGGCCCTTGCCGAAAACTCCTCCCGCCCCGATTGCGATCTTGGACTGGGCGAGGTTATAGCCCGAGCTGGAGAGCGCGCTCTTGGGGTTCATGAATGAAGTGAGCCTTTGCAGCTGATAGCTCTTCAGGATCCCGAGGTGGATGACCATGTAGATACCGAAAACACCGAGCAGAAAGAGAATGCCCAGGTGGAGCAGGCGTATTCTGGCCACAACCAGCTGCGAAATCAGCACTACACCAAGGATGATGGCCGTGCCTATGTCCGGCTGCTTGACCACCAGGAGCATAGGCACGCCGGCCAGGACGAGCACGCCGGCCAGCTTACGTGGCGACAGGTCTCCCGACTCACGAGAGAGGTAAACCGAAACCGCGAGAATCATCGCCACGGCAGCGAACTCTGATGGCTGCAGCTGAAGCGGCCCAAGCTGGAACCAGCGTTGAGCACCCAGAGCAGACTTGCCCACCGGAGTCAGCACCCCCAGGAGCCCCATGACGACTCCGCCATAGACCACGTAGCCGAGTGCGTGTATATGGCGATAGTCGATCATCACCGTGATGATCATCACTACAAAGCCGAGCACCATCCATATGGCTGGGCGCTCCAG
>JAJYPE010000080.1 GCA_021795585.1 Actinomycetes bacterium
TTCTGCACGAGGGGGATCTCCTCGAGCGGCAGTTCGATGCCGAGGTCCCCACGTGCGACCATGATTCCGTCAGCCGCCTCGAGTACGTTGTCGATGTCCCTAAGGGCTGCCGGATGCTCGATCTTGGCGAAGAGGAAGGGGGCGAAGCCGTGCTCGGCGGCAATCGCCCTTGCTCTGTGCAGGTCATCCGCGCGATGGACGAAGGAGATGGAGATGGCGTCCGCCCCTCGCGAGAGGGCGAAGAAGATCAGCTCGGCGTCTTTCTCGGTGAGGGAGGAGATCCCGAGCGTCGCCCCGGGGAGGTTGATCCCCTTGTGCGAGGTGAGCTCGCCCCCGGCGGTGACTGTGGCGGTTATGCTCTCGCCTTCTACCGAGAGCACCCGCATCGCGATGAAGCCGTCCGCCAGATAGATGAGCGAACCAGGATGGACGGCGGAAGCAAGCCCGGGGAAATCCACCGGGATCACTCCGTCGCCACCCTCCCGGGCGGCATGCGAAGGCGCGAGGCGCACCCTCTGATTCGGCTTGAGCACCATGGTGCCCGCAATTTGGCCAATGCGCATCTTGGGGCCGGGCAGGTCCGCCAGGATGGAGATCATCTTTCCAGTGTGCCGTTCGGCGCGGCGCACGAGCCCGATGAGGCGGACGATCGAGGCGGGCGACCCGTGGGCGAGGTTCAGGCGGGCGATGTTCATGCCCGCCTTGGCCATGGCCACTACGGTGTCGATATTCGCGCTGGCCGGGCCCAGGGTGGCTACTATCTTGGTCCGCTTCTCTCTTTGCAACTGGTCCTCCGGCCCGCGATTACACCCACGAATCTAGCAACGGGGGCAGGCCGTGGCCATTTGTCCTGTCCCGTACCCCACGGGTGGGGGAGGGACGGAAACCGGCTTCAGAGGGCGAGGACGAGCTTGCCCTGCTTGGGCAACGCGGCGAAGTCGCTGTAGGCGCGCGGCGCCTCCTCGGCCGCGTAGGTGCGCTGGAGATTGGGCTTCAGGGTTCCGCTGGCCAGGTGGGGAAGGATTCGCTCGCTGAACTGGCGGGCGATCTCGCTCTTTTCACCCTGGGAGCGGGGCCTGAGCGTGGATGCCCTGACTATCGCCCGCTTCATCATCAGGAGTCGCAGGTCGAGATCGACTCGGGAGCCCTGGCCGACACCGATTATCACGATCCGGCCCCTCGAGCGGAGCTCCGATAGGCAGGAGTGGAACTGCATGCCCCCTATCAGTTCGAGAACAACGTCGAAGGGCCCGTTGCCCAGCACCTCGTCGGGGTGGATGGCCTTGGCCACCATGCTCTCCAAGTAGGCGCGGCCCTCTTCACTGCGGGAAGTGCCGAGGGTCTCCGCGCCGGCCAGGACCGCCATGGCCACGGCCGCGGATCCCACGCCGCCACTGGCCCCGCGCACCAGCACCCGCTCGCCAACCGCGAGGCCGGCTTGGGTGAATAGCGCGTCGAAGGCGGTGACGTAGGCCTCCGGAATACCTCCCGCCTCGACCAGTCCGATGCGATCGGGCACGGCGATCACGGAACTGTAATGGACCACCACCAGCTCGGCCTGGGCGGCTCCGCCGACGACCCCCATGACTCTTTTGGTCAGCATGTCCCCAGGAACCAAAGAACCCTGGGCGACGACGGTGCCTGCGAACTCCAAGCCCGGAATGTCCTCGCGGATGCCTGGCGGGGGAGGGTAGCTCCCCGCCGCCTGCATGAGGTCCGCAGCATTGATGCCGGCCGCGGCCACCTTCACCAGGAGCTGCTCATCGCCGAGCTTCGGGTCATCGGTCTCGGCGAAGCGAACCGTGCCGTTCTCGATAAGAACTGCCTTCATTGCGCCTCCTGGTTTCGACGGACTCTTTTCGAAGTTAGCCCACCGCCCGGGATGCCGGCGCAGGCCGGCCGCGCGCGGTCAGACCCGGCCGTACTCGACCGGAATGCCGTCCCAGAAGACGCTGGCCTCGATGACCCCGGTGGAGGGGTTATTCGCCTCGACCACGTTGCCGCCACCGACGTAGATACCCACGTGGTAGATCGGTGAACCGTAGAAGACCAGGTCACCTGGTTGCAGCTGGCCGTAGGAGATCGGCTGCACGTCTGCCGCCTGGGCCGCGGCATTGTGCGGAAGGCTCACTCCGGCCTGGTCCCACGCGTACATGGTCAGTCCCGAACAGTCAAAGGCGTTCGGCCCGGCTGCCGCAAAGACGTACGGATCGCCAAGCTTGGAGAGCGCCACCCTGACCGCGGTTGCGGCCCCTCCCGCGACAGGGGCGCTGACTGGCGTTGTCGTCGCCACCGAGTTCTGTGACCCGGTTGGAGCGTTGTATTGGGCCGTCGGCTGTGCGGTCGGCTGTGCGGTTTGCTGTGCTGTCCGCTGTGCTGCTTGCTGGGCGGTCTGCTGGAGTGCCAGCTGGGCCAGTACCAGCTGTCGGGCTTTGGCGGCAGCCGCGGCAGCTTGGGCAGCCTGTGCCTGCTGGACGAGCTTGGCGATGGTGGAGTTGACCGAGTTCAGCTGGGCCTGGGCCTGCGACTGTGCCGATACCGCCGCAGAGCGGGCGCTTGCCGCCTGGGATACCGCGGCCGAGGCCTTCGTCTGGTCGGCGGCCAGCGTCTTCTCCTGCGACACCAGCTGTTGCGTGGCCGCTTGGAAATTGCTGATCAGGGCCTGCTGCGAGTTGGCCACCGCGCTGGCGTAGACGTCCCGGACGGCGATGTCCGTTGAGGTGCCGCTCAGCACGGCGGTGATCGCCGAGATGTTGCCGCCCTGGGTGTAAAGATTGATGGCCTCGTTGGCCAGCTTGGTCTTGAGATCGTTTATCTGGGTGCGGGTCGTGGCGATCTTTTGCTTCTCGGACTGGATCTGCCCGTTGACAGTTTGCAGTTGCAGGTTTGCCTGGTCGTACTGCTCGGAGTAGAAGGCGACCTGGTTATCGAGAGTGCTGATCTTGGCCGCGATCTGCGCCGCCTGGCTTCTCTCGTAGGTGATCTGGTCAGCGCCTGCCGGCGCCGAACCCGCCAGAATCGGAATGGCGCCGAGAGCCGTCGTCCCGGCCAGCAGAGCTACGCTTCTCCAGCCCGGACGCTTCGGTGCCTTGATCTTGGATACGCCCAAAATTCTCTCTTTCACTAACAGGGCGCCCGTACAAGACCTTGGCGCCGGTCGATCCGAGATGAGGCATGGGCCCCAGTAGTAGGTATCGGCCTCCTTGCGACAACTTCTTAGTTGCGCAATAGCACTCGGACGAGTTTACAGTAAGCAGCCACGGCGCCGCCCCGAATTCCACATTCGTACTTTCACCACGGGGTCGTCGTGAATTAGTCGTGACTTTTTGGCCGGTAGTAAGATTCGGGGCCGATGACAACGAACGATGCAAGCACCGAATTCCGGATCGAGCACGATTCCATGGGCGAGGTTCGGGTCCCCCGTGCCGCCAAGTGGCAGGCCCAGACCCAGCGCGCCGTGGAGAACTTCCCGATCTCCGGCCTCACTATTTCCCGCCCCCTTATTTGGGCGTTGGCCAGGATAAAAGCCGCAGCCGCCCTCACCAACGCCGAGCTAGGGGTTCTGGACCCCGAAATCGCTGAAGCAATTGCCGCGGTTGCCGAGGAGGTGGCGAGCGGCGTTTACGACAGCCAGTTCCCGGTGGACGTCTTCCAGACCGGCTCGGGCACTTCTTCGAACATGAACATGAACGAGGTTCTCTCGACGCTGGCCACGGAGCTTCTGGGCGGAACCGTTGTGAAGCCGAACGACCATACCAACGCCTCGCAGTCTTCCAACGACGTCTTCCCCTCCTCAATCCATCTGGCCGCCTCTTACGAGATGAGCGAAAGCCTGATTCCAGCCTTGAGGGAGCTCGCGGAGTCGCTGGAGGCCAAGGCGGCCGAGTTCGCCGAGGTGGTCAAGTCGGGCCGGACACACCTGATGGATGCAACTCCGGTCACCCTCGGCCAGGAGTTCTCCGGCTATGCGGCCTCCATCCGCTACGGGATCGAACGGATCGAGGCGTCCCTGCCCCGGGTCGCCGAGCTTCCCCTGGGCGGGACCGCCGTCGGCACCGGGATCAACGCTCCGGCCGACTTCGCGCCGGGGTGTATAGATCGTCTGCGGGAGACCACTGGGCTGCCACTTAGCGAGGCGCGGAACCACTTCGAGGCCCAAGGGTCCCGCGACGCGCTGGTCGAGGCCTCGGGCGTCACCCGCACCATTGCCGTATCCCTATACAAGATCGCCAACGACCTGCGTCTCATGTCCTCCGGCCCTCGCTGCGGGCTGGGAGAGATCCATCTCCCCGACCTGCAGCCCGGCTCATCCATCATGCCGGGGAAGGTAAACCCGGTAGTTCCCGAGGCGGTGTGCCAGGTAGTGGCCCAGGTGATCGGAAACGACGCCTCCGTGGCCTTCGGCGGTGCGGCGGGCAACCTGGAGTTGAACGTGATGTTGCCTGTGATCGCGCGCAACCTCATCGAGTCGATCCTGCTTCTTTCCTCGGTGTCGGTGGCGCTTGCGCACAAGTGTGTGGACGGGATAGTCGCCGACGTAGAGCGTTGCCGCACCTTCGCTCTCTCCTCGCCTTCGGTGGGCACGGCCCTGAATCCCTACATCGGCTACGAGGCGGCTGCCAAGGTGATCAAGAAGTCCCTTGCCGAAGGCAAGGACCTGCGCACTGTGGTGTTGGAGGAGGGCCTGCTCAGCGAGGAGGAAGCCGACCGAGCGCTGGACGTGATGGCGATGACAAGGGGCGGCATCGTCAAGTAGTCTCTGGATATGAACCCGCTCGAGGCACTCCGCTGGATCGCCCGCCTCGAGGAAGAGGATCCCCAGGCGGTGGCGCTTTCGGCGCTCGAGTCGCTCGGGGAGCTGGGCGAGCGTCCCGAGCTCCTTTATGTGGCCGTGCGGCAACTGTTGCTGGCACAACCGCGAAACGGCGGCCTCTGGTCGGTTGGCAATCGGCTCCTGCTGGCTCTTGACCGGCACGAGGAGGCGCGCCTGCTCCGCCGTGAGATCTCACGTGACTCCACCCTGGCCGAGTTGCGCGCCATGGCGAATGCGGGAGTCACGCTCTACCTGCTCGATGTGGACCGCGCCTACCGCGCCATTGCCGGACGTCGCGGATCGGAACGCGCGGTCTACTACGACCCCTCCCTCGGCGCGCAGCGCCTTCTCTCGCGTGCGCACGCCGGTGGGGAGTGCGCATTGGTGATCGAACCCTGGTCGTTCTCGGACGGAAGGGCGATCATCTCCCGGGAGCGGATGCAGCTGGCCGAGCGCGCCGTCCTGTCCGGAATCGGAGTGGTTTGCCGCGTTCCGGACGGATTCGAGCTGCCTGCCCGCCTGTTCGAAGCCCAGACACACCTGCTGGCACGCGAGACCGACGGCTGCGCCGAGGATCCCGAGGCGGAGTGCCTGGCGGACCTTTACGGCCTGCCCGCCTTTCGGGCCAACCCGGAGATGGTCACGTACCTTTTCGGTGCCAACCGGGGGCGTTACACCGGTGCAGTGGCGGAAGAGCTCCTGGCACTTTGATTTCGTCGGCGCGCCTGGCGGCTTCGCGATAGCTTGGCCAGGCGAATAGTGTTCGAGGAGGGGCGATGCCCAGCAGAAGAGACCTTATCCGCATGACCGATGAGGAAGTTGCTTCCTTCCTGGCCGAGCCGCATACCATGGCCGTGGCCACGCGAGGCCCTGGGGACGACATCCACGTCGTGGCCATGTGGTACGGGTTCGTCGGCTCCGACGTCGCCTTTTGGACGTACTCCAAGAGCCAGAAGATGCTGAACCTACAGCGAACCGGCACCTTGACCGCGCTGGTCGAGGCCGGCGAGAGCTACGACACCCTGCGCGGGGTCGAGCTGGTGGCGGACGCGGAGATCATTACCGATACGGCCCAGGTCTACGAGATCGGCAACTCCATATACGGCCGCTACGGAGGCGTCGCCCAAAGCGGGGAGGCCAAGCAGGTGTTTCTCTCAAGCGCGCCCAAACGCTACGGCGTCATCATCCATCCGCGCAAGGTGGTGAGCTGGGACCACCGCAAGCTGGGCGGGGTTTACTAGGAGCCATGACGCGCCCCGGGTGCCGCGGTTCCGCGAACCCTGATCCTCACCTCAGAACGACCTTGCTATCAGCTCCTTCATGATCTCATTGGCCCCGCCGAAGATGCGGGTGATCCTGGCGGCGGTGTACATCCGGGCGATCGGGTACTCGGCCATGTAGCCGTAGCCGCCGAAGACCTGCAGGCACCGGTCGACGACCTTGCCCTGCATATCGGTGCACCAGAACTTGGCGGCCGAGGCGGTGGCGGTGTCGAGCCTGCCCGCCACGTGCTCGGTGACACAATGGTCTACCAGCGCGCGGGCCGCCATGGCATCCGTGGCGCACTCCGCCAGCACGAACTTGGTGTTCTGGAAGGCGAGTAGGTTTTGCCCAAACGCCTCGCGGTTCTTGGCGTAGTCCGCTGCCAGCCTCACAGCGGTCTCGCAGGCCGCTGCCGCGCTGACCGCGATCGCCAGGCGCTCCTGGGGAAGCTGCTCCATCAACTGTGCGAAGCCGCGGCCCTCGACTTCCCCGAGCAGGTTGGCAGCCGGCACTCGCATGTCGGAGAAGGCGAGCTCGCGAGTGTCCTGCCCATGCATCCCGATCTTTTCCAAGACCCGGCCGCGTTCGAAGCCCGGGAGGTCCTTGGTCTCCGCGACGATCAGCGAGAGCCCCTTGGCCCCGGGCTCGTCGCTGGTGCGGGCGACGATGACGAGGATGTCGCAGAGACTGCCGTTGGAGATGAATGTCTTTGATCCGTTGATGACGTAGCTGTCCCCGTCTCGGACGGCGCGGGTCCGAACCCTCTGCAGATCGGAGCCCGCGTCGGGCTCGGTCATGGCGATGGCACCGATCAGCTCCCCGCTGGCCATTCCGGGCAACCAGCGCCTCTTCTGTTCCTCGGTCCCGAATGCAAGGAGATAGTGGGCCACGATTGGGCTGTGCACGAGGTTCAGCCAGGCGTCGTCGGCCACCCTGGCCTGCTCGGCAAGGATGACGGCCTCATGCGCAAAGGTGCCGCCGCCTCCCCCGTACTGCTCGGGGATGCTTATGCAGAGCAGCCCGGCGTCTCCGGCCTTTCGCCAGAATTCGCGGTCCACGGAGTGCTGTGCGGCCCATCGCTCCTCGTTGGGCACCATCTCCTTGGCCAGGAAAGCACGCGCCAGGTCGGCCAGCTGGTCCATCTCCCCGGTCATCCAAGGGGATCGGTAGTCGTCCAGGATCATGTGAGGTCTCCTATTCATCGATCAAATCGAGTGCGCTTTCGGCGCGAGCGGGCGACGCCTCTCCGTGCGTCAGGGGGCGCTCGAGTCCCGAGGTGTCAGCGTCCCACCCCGCGGGTCACTGCCATGAAGTGGATGGTATCGCGGGAATGGACCGCCTCGCCACTTACGACCTCCGCAAAGACGAGAGCCCGCGTTCGCCGATGGCGCCGGCGGGCGGAGCGATCCCAATGCTTCGATAGGCCCGGGTGGTTCCGCCTCGCCCCCGGGAGGGCTTGTCGATACCCATGACCACAGTGCATTTGGATTATCCGCGGCGAACGATCTCCATCGCGGGCTCCTGATTCGGAAGTGCTCCTCCTGCCGTGGCTTGGACCAGTCGCGCCAGACGGCACTCCGTTAGCGGTTGAGGTCTTGTCTGAGCTGGTACTTGAGGATCTTCCCGGATGGATTGCGAGGGATCTCCGCAAAACGAAGCTCCCGTGGGAGCTTGTAGTCGGCGATGAGTGTCCGGCCGAAGTCGCGCAGCTCCTCCAAGGTCAGCTCGGCTCCGGGCCGGAGGGTAACAACCGCAATTACCGTCTCCCCGAACTCCTCGGAGGGGCGGCTGATGACGGCGATGTCCCCGACAGCGGGATGCCCGGCCAGGGCGTTTTCCACCTCCACGGAGTAGATGTTGCGCCCTCCGCTGATGATCATGTCCTTCAGCCGGTCGACGAGCGTGATATAGCCTTCGGAGTCGATGCGGGCGATGTCGCCGGTGTGCACCCAGCCATCCCGGACCGTCTCGGCGGTTGCCTCCGGCTTGCCCCAGTATCGCTTCATCATGGTCTCGCCACGCATGATCATCTCTCCGGTCTCACCAGGGGCCACGTCGTTTCCGTCTTTGTCCACTATGCGGACCTCGGTGTTGGGAATTGCGCTTCGGCCGCTCGCCTCCGGATGGGCCAACACCTCGTCGTGGGTGAGGACGATACCTCC
>JAJYPE010000081.1 GCA_021795585.1 Actinomycetes bacterium
GCCACCGCCTCCTCGACGGTGTCGAAGACGGGAATCCCGTCCACATCGGTGCCGCCCTTGCCGGGCGTCACGCCCGCGACGACCTTGGTGCCGTAGTCGCGGTTCCGTAGCCCATGGAACCGGCCTTGACCGCCGGTCAGGCCTTGCACCACCACACGGGTGGTCTCGTCGACGAAGATGCTCACTCGCCTATGCTCCCTTTTTTTCGTTCACGATGTCGACGGCGCGGCGAGCCGCTCCCAGCATGGTCGACTCCACCATCAGGCGAGGCGAAACATGGGGAGCCAGGATCTCCCGGGCCAGGTCAGAGTTGGTGCCGTCCAGGCGGATCACGAGTGGCGCGACCAGCTCGACGCGGTTCAGGGCCTCCAGGATCCCCTTGGCAACCTCGTCGCAGCGCACGATGCCACCGAAGATGTTGACCAGGACCGCCTCCACGTTCTCGTCGGTGTTGATCACCTCGAGCGCCGCGGCCATGGTGTCCGCGCTCGCGCCGCCTCCCAGATCCAGGAAGTTGGCGGCCGAGCCGCCGACCTGGTTGACCACGTCCAGGGTGGACATGGCAAGACCCGCGCCGTTGGCGATGATCCCCACTGAGCCGGAAAGGCCGATGTAGTTGAGCCCGCGCTCCTTGGCCAGACGCTCGCGTCCGTCGTACTCGACCGTCTTGGCCCACTCGGCCCACTCGGGATGACGGTAGGTGGCGTTGTCATCCAGAGTCACCTTGGCATCCAGGGCGTGCACCTTGCCGGCCGTGTTGAAGATGAGAGGGTTGATCTCGACCAGGTCCGCGTCGCCTTCCACAAAGGCCCGATAAAGGGCTTCCAGGATTTCGGCGACCCCTTGGCGCGCCTCGGCATCGATCCCGGACGCCTCGACCGCCTCTTCGAGCATCTCCCGATCCGCCCCGCTCACCGGGTCGATATGCCGGCGCACGATGGCGTCCGGATCGGTGACCGCCACCTCCTCGATGTCGACGCCACCTTTGGCCGACAGCATCAGCAGGTAGAGCTTGGCAGAGCGGTCCAGCGTGTAGCTGGCGTAGTACTCCTTGGCGATGTCCGAGGCATGCTCAACCCATACGCGCTTGACGAGGTGGCCCTTGATGTCCATTCCCAGGATTGCCTGGGCATGGGCCAGGGCCTCCTCCTCGTTGGCGGCGATCTTGATGCCGCCCGCCTTGCCGCGCCCGCCTACCTGGACCTGGGCCTTGATCACCGCAGGGAAGCCGGCCGCCACTGCCTGGCGAACAGCCTCCTCCGGCGTCTCAGCCACGCCTCCCGGCGAGGTCGGTATCCCATAGCGGGCAAAGAACTGCTTGCCCTGGTACTCGAATAGGTCCACCTGGCGTGTCTCCTTGATTGTCGGTCTGAAATCCGGTGGCGGAAGGTACTGGCTAGATGGAAGCCATCCCCTTCTCGCGACGATCGAGGGCGTCCTCGAGCCATGCGGCGATGCGGGGCAAGGGGGCTCCCGGAGTGAAGACCTCGGCTACCCCGAGGCGCTTCAGGGGCTCGATGTCGGCATCGGGTATGATCCCGCCGACGATCACCACCACATCATCGAGCCCGGCTGCCCGCAGCTCCTCGATCACTTTGGGAACGAGTGTCATATGCGCGCCCGAAAGAAGCGAGAGGCCGACGGCGTCGGCATCCTCCTGGACGGCAGCGGCCCCAATCTGCTCGGGGGTCTGATGCAGGCCGGTATAGATGACCTCGAAACCTGCGTCCCGCAAAGCTCTGGCGATAACCTTGGCGCCGCGGTCGTGACCATCCAGGCCCGGCTTGGCGACGACTACGCGATACGGACGTTCCACGGCGTCCAATATAGGCAATAACGCCCCTTAAGTCGAAAACCGCCTAACAAGCGTTCAGATGCGCCGGTCCAACCCCTCCCAATACGGCGCGCGCAGCTGGGCTTTCAGGATCTTGCCCGCCAGCGAGCGGGGTATCTCCTCCAGGACCCGTACGTGCCGGGGGGCTTTGTAATGAGCGAGCTGCTCACGGCAGAGCTCGATCACCTCGCGCTCGATCACCGCCTCGTCCGCATTGGAGTCGGTCAGCGAGACCAGCGCAAGGACGCTTTCACCGAATTCGTCGTCGGGCACGCCTATTACCGCCGTGTCCAGGACCTTGGGGTGGGTGTGAATGACCGCCTCGATCTCGGCGGGATAGATGTTCACACCTCCGGAGATGATCATGTCGATCTTGCGGTCGCTGATGAAAAGGTAGCCATCCTCGTCGAAATAGCCGATGTCGCCGACCGTGGAGAATCCGTCCCCGATGCGGGCGCCCTCGGTCTTGCCCGGCTCGTTGTGATAGTGGAAGCCGCGCTCGCTTCGCGCGGCCACGATCCCGGCCTCGCCCTGGGGAAGCTCCTCCCCATTCTCTCCAAAGATGCGCAGGTCGACGTTGGGCATGGCTCGGCCCACGCTGCCCCGCTTTCGCCGCCACTCTTCGGAGCTGATCATGGTGTTCACGCCGAGCTCGGTAGACCCGTAGTACTCGACCAAATGGCCGGCAAAGACCTCCAGCATTGCCTCCTTCACGGCCGGGGGGCAGGGGGCCCCTCCGTGCCAGATCACCTGGATCGAGGAGAGATCGTAGGACGCGATCCTCTCGGGCGGCAACTTCAGAATGCGCACGAACTGGGTCGGCACCAGGTGGATATTGGTAATCCGGTGTCGCTCGATGGCGGCCAGGGTCGCGTCGGGATCAAAACGGCCCTGGATATGGAGCGAAGAGCCCGCCCACATTGGCACGGCGGAGAACAACCACTGGGCCGAGTGGTATACGGGCCCGTCCAGAAGTGTATGGCCGTGCCGGGGCATTCCCAGGACCGTGGTGTAGGCCCCTACGAACTGCGAGAGGGTTACCGGCGATGCGGTAACGGTGCCCCGCACGCCCTTGGGGCGACCCGTGGTCCCGGAGGTGTAGAACATCGGCATGCCGAAATCGGCAGGGTCCCCCAAGGAAGACCCCGTGCCACCGGCGACCGCTTCCTCATAGGAGGCCCAGGAAGGGTCCGCACCTTCACCCGCCAACGCAAGCACGTGGCCCCGGTAGCCGGCCTCGGCAATCGCCAAAGACGCCGCCTCGGCAAGGGCGGGATCCACGAAGATGGCCCGCGGGCTCGCATCCCCGAGCACGTAGGCAAGCTCCAAGTGCGACCAGTGCCAATTGACGGGGATGTAGGAGACCCCCAGCAGGGTGGCGGCGAGAATAACTTCGTAATACTCAACGCGATTCAGGGAGAAGACTGCGACCACCTCTCCACGGCCGATCCCTTGCTTGTACATCCATGTGGCCAGGACACCGACCCGAGCTACCACCTGGGAGGCCGTGAGGCTCCGCTGCGGGTCGATCAGCAGACTGCGGTCGGGGTCGTCCAGCAGGAGTGACTCGAGGAATTCAACCATGCCAAATGATATCCTGGCACTTCCAGCCCCCGGGGGTGAAAGGCGATGCCACCGCCGCGCGCGCCGCGCCCTACAATCAGCCCCACAGGGCCGAAACGGAGGTCAGCCATGCCGGATGCGTCAAAAAGCGCCGTCGACGTCATTGCCGAGGAGTACCTGGCTCGCCTGGTGGAGTTGGATCCGATCACTGCGACCTATCTGGGAATCCCCGGGCACGACACCGAGCTGAACGACTTTTCCCCGACGGGCGCTGCCGCAATGCAGGAGCTTTCGGTCAACACCTTGGCCAGGCTGCGCGGCCTGGGCACGCTGGCAGGCCAGGACAGGATCGCGGTCACCGCCATGGTCGAGCGCCTACGGCTCGCATCCGACCTATTCGGGGCCGGCGAATACCGGCGGCACCTGAACGTCATCGAGAGCCCCTTGCAGTATGTGCGCATGGCCTTTGACCTGATGCCGGTGGCGAACGAGGAGGACTTCGCGACGATTGCCCAACGGCTCGCCACGGTGCCTCGAGCGCTGGCCGGATATCGCAGGTCGCTGCAGGAAGGTCTTTCCGAGGGTTTGCCGGCCCCCGAGCGCCAGGCGTTGGCAGGGGCCGCCGAGGCCCGCGCCTATTCAGCCACCGGAGGATACTTCGATAATCTTGCCAAGTCTTATCAAGGCGGCGACGCGGACCTCGCCAGGCGACTGGCGGATGCAGCGGCCGCAGCGGCGGCGGCCTACGACGACCTGGCCCGCTGGCTCGAGCGCGACTACGCGCCGGCCAGCCGCAGCTCGGATTACGTGGGCTCCGAGCGCTGGCAGCTGGCGTGCAGGACCTACAACGGCTTGGCGCTGGACGCCGCGGAAACCTACCAGTGGGGCTGGGAGGAGCTGGCCAGGATAGAGGCGGAGATGATCCGCGTCGCCCAGTCGATTGCACCTGGCGAGGCGCTCGAAGCGGTGATGGCATCGCTCGACAAGCGGCCCGGTTATGTGATCGAGGGCGAGGAGAACTTCCTGGCCTGGAACCAGAGGCTGCTCGACGAGACCATGGATGCACTGGCCGGCAAGCACTTCGACGTGAGCGCCAACGTCCGCCGCCTTGAGGCGCGCCTTGCCCCGCCCGGCGGTGCAGCCGCCATGTACTACACCGCGCCCAGCGCGGACTTCTCCCGTCCCGGGCGCACCTGGTACCCGACCATGGGGCGAAAAGTGTTCCCGCTGTGGACGGAGGTCTCGACGGCTTTTCACGAGGGTGTGCCGGGGCATCACATGCAGATCGCCCAAATTCTCGACCTGGGAGAGCGCATCAACGTCTTCCAGCGCATGCTGGGCGGCATTTCTGGGCACACCGAGGGGTGGGCGCTCTACGCCGAACGGCTCATGGAGGAGCTGGGATTCCTTCAGGATCCGGTCTACAAGCTGGGAATGCTTGCCGCACAGGCCTTCCGGGCAGCGCGGGTGGTGGTTGATATCGGTCTCCACCACCAGTTCCGGATCCCGGCCGGGCACCGCTTCCTACCCGCCCAGGTGTGGACGCCCGAGCTGGCGGTCGAGCTCATCCACTGGATGAGCGGGCGTGAGCGTGCCTTCTCCGAGAGCGAAGTGGACCGGTATCTTGGCTGGCCCGCACAGGCCATCAGTTACAAGGTCGGCGAGCGGGTCTGGCTGGAGACGCGAGAGGCGTCTCGCGCCGCGCGTGGCAGCGCATTCTCGCTGAAGGACTTCCACCACCGCGGCTTCGAGCTGGGGTACGTGGGCCTGGCGCAGCTGCGCGAGGAGCTCGGCAACTGACGAGGCGCTGATTCGAAACGGATCGGGATCACGCCTCCTTTAAGGACGGCTAGGCTGGTGCGCATGTCGAACGCCATCGCGCACATTGCTATCTTCGGGGCCGTCGGCCTCGGCGCGCGCCTTGACGTTCCGGCCCAGGCGCGAACCATGTTGGTCGTGCCACTCAACGCGCTTTAGGTAAGCCGCGCTCCGCCGGCTCGATCCGGCCCCTTCCGCCTCTCGCGCCAGGGTACAAGTGCGCCCCTTTTCACCTTTCACTCCGGCCCTTGGATTGGCCAATCCTCCTAACGAGCATCATGAAAACCGCAAAGTCCCTGCTATCAGACTCCAGCGCGCGTGCGTTCCTTGGCGCGCAGGCGCTCTCCTATTCCGCCTCGGCTGCGGTGCCGATCGTCATCTCATTCGCACTGCTGGACACTCACCGATCCGCCCTGGTGGTGGGAAAGGTGCTGGCCGCCACGGACCTGCCCTTCGTGCTGCTATTGCTGGTGGGAGGCGCGATTGCCGACCGCTTCTCCCGGCGCGCCGTTGCGGTGGTCTCGGAGTTCACGCGAGCGGCGCTGCTTGCCGCGATGGCGGTGCTGGTGCTCTCCCCGCACTTCTCGGCGGTGACGCTGGCCGGTCTGGGTGCCACCTGGGGCGTGGCCCGCGCCTTCTTTGCGCCAACTATCACGGGAATGACGCCGGAGATCTTTGCCGAGGATGCCCTGACTTCGGCCAACGGTTACCGGGAAGCCGCGCGCTCCTTCGGGAACAGTGGCGGCCCCGCCTTGGGCGGCCTTGGTGTGGCCATCTTCAGCCCGGCTGTGGCGCTGGCCTTCTTCGCCCTGGTCTACCTGGTGGCGGCTATATGGCTCACGAAAATGACCTACACGCCGGCCGGTCGCGAAGTGGTCTCCAACTCGTTCGTCTCCGACCTGCGCACCGGATACCGCGAAGTGCGTTCCCAGGCCTGGTGCTTCATCACCATCGTCATCTACTCCTTCATGCACCTCCTGGTCTTCGGACCCCTGGTGGTGCTGGGGCCCGCGATCATGAAATCCCACCATCTGGGTGGGGCCGCGGCCTGGGGGATACTTGGAGGAGTCGAGGGCCTTGGCGGTATCGCCGGAGCGGCGCTGGCCTCGAGGATCAAATTCAAGCGGCCCGTCTGGACCTCCAGCATCATCGCGCTGGCCCTGACACCGGCGCTGGTCCTTCTCGCCATGGCCGCCCCGGTGGCCGTCATGCTTCCGGCATTTGCCCTGGAGGGGATGGGTTTCGCCTTCATAGGGGTCAACTGGGAGACCGCAATGCAGCGAACCTTCCCTTTGGAGGCGATGTCCAGGGTCTCGGCCTTCGACATCTTCGGATCCGTCGCCCTCTATCCTCTCGGCCAAGTGCTGGGTGGCGCGGCCACCGCGGTGATCTCCGCTCAGGAGGGAGCAGCCGTTGCCGCTGTGGCAATGGTGGTGCTCTCGGGGGTGCTGCTGGGCTCAAAGTCGGTCTATCGACTCACCTCGCGCAGCATCGCTCTCGGAGAGACGGCCTGATCCTGGCCGGCGGGAGGAGGGCACCGGCCCGTACGCCCGGCCGGCCCTAGGCGACCGCATCGCCCCAAGCTCCTTGGGGCGGGCCGAGAGTCGATCTGCTCAGAGAAGGGGGAGACGACACCCTCACGTCGACCTGAGCCATCTCAGCTGCTGCGCGCTTGAACCCGGATGACCAACTAGATAGACTGATCTATCTAGTCCGGGAGGTGGGCCGTGCCAAGCGCTCCAGATCGCAAAGGCGCCGAAGCCGTACCGCCGCAGCGAAAGGTGCCCGCAAGGGAGCGCCTGCTCGAGGCGGCGGCGGAATGCTTTTACGACCAGGGCGTGAACGGGACGGGCATCGACGCGATCACTGCAGCGGCAGGCGTAGCCAGGATGAGCCTCTACAACAACTTCGCCTCCAAGGACGATCTCATCCTGGCCTACCTGGAGCGGCGCCATGCCGAGTGGCTCGAGCTCCACCGGCGTCGCTTCGCAAAGGCGACCAACGCGCCCGACCGGGTACTCGCGGTCTTCGACGCATACATAGATCATGCCGAAATGGCCTACGCGCATGGCTTCCGCGGATGCGGGCTGCTCAACGCGGCCGCTGAGCTTCCAGCCGGTGCCCCCGGACGGGCGCTGGTACGCAGGCACAAGGAAGAAGTGGAGTCGTTGCTGGCCACCGCCGTCGCAGACCTGCCGGCCATGCGAGCCGACAGGGTCGCGCCAGTCGCCGAGGAGCTTTCCTACTTGTTGGAAGGGGCCATGGCCCGCGCGGGTTTGGACGGCGCCTCCCCTCGCCTTCACCGCGCCCGGGAGATGGCATTGCGAATCCTGGGCGCCGAAACCGGCGGCCGGAGGTGAAAGGCCGGGAGGGACGCGCGGCGATCTGGGTCCTGGCGGCCTCCGTCCTTTGGGGAACGACCGGCACGGCGGCGGCTCAGGCCCCGCTTGTGGGATCGCTGGCGATCGGAGCCGCGGCCATGGGCGTCGGCGGCCTGCTCCAAGCGGCGACGGCAGCCCGCTCCCTGCGGAGGAGCCGCTCCGACCTCTTGGCACAGTGGCGGTACTTGGCCCTGTCGTCGGGGGCCGTCGCGGTCTATCCTCTCGCCTTCTACTCCTCGATGCGGCTGGCAGGAGTCGCCACCGGAACGGTCATCTCCATCGGCTCGGCGCCCGCGGCGGCGGCGGTCATCGAGCGCCTCGCCGAGGGCCGGCCCCTGTCGAGGCGTTGGACCATGGGTACGGCGCTGGGGGTGGCGGGCGTCGTGGCCCTGGCGGCTGGACCCGGTGCCGGGCAGACCGGCGGGACTTCGCACGTTCTTGGGACGTGCCTCGGGCTGGTGGCCGGGTTCACCTATGCCGCCTACTCCTGGGGGGCGGCACGGGTGATGCGAGCGGGGGTCCCCTCCCGTCCCGCAATGGGCGCG
>JAJYPE010000082.1 GCA_021795585.1 Actinomycetes bacterium
CGTGCCCGTGCGGAAGCGGCAAAAAGTACAAGAATTGCCACCTGCGGTCGCGGAGCTAGATCCGGCTCGGAAACTTAGTATGGCGGAATGGCAACGCGAGCACCGTTTCTCAACTCGAGGCTGCAGGGACTGGGCGCCACCATCTTTGCCACCATGTCCCAACTGGCTGCAGACACCGGGTCCATAAACCTGGGACAGGGCTTCCCCGACACAGACGGGCCGGACGAGATAAAGGCCGCGGCTATCCGCGCAATCGAAGAGGGCCACAACCAATACCCTCCCGGACCTGGCATACCCTCGCTCAGGGAGGCGGTAGCCCGCCATCAGCTGGACAACTGGGGGATCGAGCTCGACCCGGGAAGCGAGGTGCTGATCACCGCGGGAGCGACTGAGGCGATCGCCGCGGCGATGCTGTCCCTGTGCGAGGTCGGCGACGAGGTGATCGCGTTCGAACCGTTCTACGACGCATATCTCGCGGCGGCCGCCATGGCGGGAGCACGTCTCGTCCCGGTGCGCCTGGAGGCCCCGGATTGGGAGTTCGACCCCGAGGAGCTGCGCCGGGCCGTCAGCCCCCGGACTCGGGCCATCATTCTCAACTCCCCACACAACCCGACGGGGAAGGTGTTCTCAGGCCCGGAACTCGCGATCATCGCCGAACTTTGCCAGGAGCAAGACCTCATAGCCATCACCGACGAGGTTTACGAGCACATGATCTTTGCGGGCAGGCACATCCCCGTCGCGACTTTGGACGAGATGGCCCGGCGCACCCTCACCATTTCCTCCGCCGCCAAGACCTACTCCTTCACCGGCTGGAAGATCGGCTGGGCCACCGGCCCCGCACCCCTGGTTGCCGCGGTGCGCACCGCCAAGCAATTCCTCACCTACGTCAACGGCGCGCCCTTCCAGGTGGCGGTGGCCTATGCGCTGAATCAGGGGAGGCGCTTCACCGACCTGGTGGTTCCGGCCATCTCCGAGCAGCGCGGCATGCTCGCCGATGGCCTGGCCCGAGCAGGCTTCGAAGTCATGGGCGGGGAAGGCACGTACTTCCTGACTACGGATATCAGTAGGGTCACGGATCTCGACGCAATGGATTTCTGCATGGAGCTGCCCAAGACGGCAGGCGTCGTCGCCGTACCCTCATCGGTCTTTTATCTGGAACCCGAGGCGGGCGAGAAGCTGGTTCGCTGGACTTTCTGCAAGCGGAAGGAAGTCATCGCCGAAGCGGTGCAGCGGCTCGGCCGCCTCGCCTAGGCCTTGACGACCCCTCGTTCGACGAGGGCCTCCGCTATCTGGATCGTGTTTAACGCCGCCCCCTTGCGCAGGTTGTCCCCGGCGACAAAGAGTGCGACGCCGTTGCCCACGGAGTCGTCCCGCCGCACGCGGCCCACGTAGCTCGGGTCCTTGCCGGCGGCAAGCAGCGGGGTCGGGACGTCCACCATGACCACGGCGGGTGCGGCTGCGAGCACCTGGCGCAGCTCGGCGATATCGAATGACGACTCGAGTTCAACGTTAAGGCTCACCGAATGGCCGGTGAAGACCGGCACCCGGACGCACGTGGCCGCAACCCTGAGCCCGGGGAGTCCAAGGATCTTACGGGTCTCGTCTCGGAACTTGTGCTCCTCGTTGGTCTCGTCGTCCACCAGGGAGCCGGCCAGCGGTATGACATTGGCCGCGATCGGAGAGACAAAGGCCTCCGGTCGGCCGAGGTCCACTGCCTCACCGTCGAAGGTCAGCTCCGAAAGGCGATCGCCGCCCCTGGACAGCTGGCCCTGCAGCTCTTGCACACCCTTGATCCCAGCCCCGGAGACGGCCTGGTAAGTCGAAGCGACCACCCGCAGCAGTCCGTAGCGGTCACGCAACACCGCCAGCGGGCTCATGCAGACCATGGTGGTGCAGTTGGGGTTCGCCACGATCCCAAGGGGAATCTCGTCCAGTTCCTCGGCATTCACCTCGGGCACCACAAGCGGAACCTCAGGGTTCATGCGCCAGGCGGACGAGTTGTCCACCACGATGGCGCCGGCGGCGGCCACTTTGGGGGCCAGCTCACGCGAGGCGGTCGCGCCATTGGAGAAGAGGGCTATGTCGATGCCGTCGAAGGAAGCCTCGTAGGAGTTCTCGACCTCTATGTCGCGCCCGGCGAAGGTGAGCTTGGTGCCGGCGGAGCGTGGCGACGCAAAAAAGCGGATCTGGTCGAAGGCGAAATTGCGTTCGACCAGGAGGTTGCGCATGACTACGCCTACCTGGCCAGTTGCCCCGAAGACAGCGATGTTCATGATGCCAGCCTAGACGTCGGCCGATCCGGAGCTGAAAACCGCTTAGAGCTCGAAGGCCCCGTGCAGGGCCTTGACAGCCTTCTCGACGTCCTCCTGCCGCATAACGCAGGAAATGCGGATTGCCGAGGTGGAGATCATCTCGATGTTGATCCCCTCCTTGGCCAGTGTCTCGAACATGGTCGCGGTGACTCCCGGATGGCTCTTCATGCCCGCGCCAATCAGCGACACACGGCCGATGTCCGAATCAGCGTAGGCATCCTGGGCGCCAATCTCGGGCCCTACCGCCTTCATGACCTCCAAAGCCGCCTTCATGTCGTCTTTGGGGACGGTGAAGGAGATGTCAGTCAACCCACGGGTCGAGGTGTTCTGAACGATCATGTCGACGTTGATCCCGTGGTTGGCCACCTCACGGAAGACTCTCGCGGCGACTCCCGGCCGATCGGGCACACCGGTGATCGTCACCTTGACCTCGGTCGTGTCATGGCTGATTGCGGAGACGACCGCCTGCTCCATGGTCTCATCCTCCTCCTGGACCCAGGTCCCCGGCTCCCATGTGAAGCTGGAGCGCACATGGACGGGAACTGCGAAATTGCGTGCGAACTCCACCGACCGGAGCGCGAGCACGCGGCCTCCAGAAGCAGCCAGCTCGAGCATCTCCTCGAAGGAGATCTTGGAGATCTTGTGCGCGTTGGGAACCACGCGCGGATCCGCCGTAAAGACGCCGGACACGTCGGTGTAGATCTCGCAGTAGTCGGCGCCAAGCGCCGATGCGAGAGCCACAGCGGTTGTATCGGACCCCCCGCGGCCCAGGGTGGTCACGTCCTTTTCCAGAGAGACCCCCTGGAAACCGGCGACTACGGGAACTTTGCCCTCGGCCAACGCTTCGAGCAGGCGGTTGGGCCGCATCTCGACGATCTTGGCCTTGGTGTGGACCGTGTCGGTAATGATCCCGGCCTGCGAGCCGGTGAAGGAGAGGGCGGGAACGTTTAGATCAGCAAGCGCCATGCACAGTAGGGCCATCGATATGCGCTCGCCCGATGTGAGCAGCATGTCGAGCTCGCGGCCGGGGCGGACCTCGGAGACTTCCTTGGAAAGGCGGACCAGGTCGTCCGTGGTCTTCCCCATGGCGGAGACCACCACGATCACTTGGTTGCCCGCGCGTACAGTTCGCGCTATGTGATCGGCCACCGCCTTGATGCGGTCGACGTCGCCCACCGAGGTTCCGCCGAACTTCTGAACAATCAATGCCACATCTACAAACTACCGGTCGGTGGCCCCTGGCCTGGCCCGGCGCACCTGGCGGCCGGGGCCCCAGGGAGGCGACTAGCTTCTTTATCCGTGCCAAGCGCAAAGAGACAGAGGATCAGGGCGAACCAGGCTGTGAAGCGTGCCGCCGAGCAAGCCGCGAAGAAGCGCAAGCGCAGGTTCCGCCTGGGCATTATCATCGCCGTTATCGCCGTCCTGGCAGTGGCCGGCATCTATTACGCCTCGCGACCCACCAAGAGCTCGAGTTCGAAGACGACAACTACGACGGCCACCAAGTCGACGACCGCCAAGTCGACAGCCGCTCTCCCCTGTCCTCCTGCCTCAGGCGCCAGCACTCGAGTCACGAAGTTCCCGGCGGCACCGCCGATGTGCATCAACCCGAGCGGCCATTACACCGCCACGGTCAAGACCGACGTTGGAACTTTCGTAGTCACCCTGGAGCCGAACCTGGCGCCCAAGACGGTGAACAACTTCATCTACCTCGCACGCTATCAGTTCTTCAACGGGATCATCTTCCACCGCGTCATCCCCGGCTTCGTCGTCCAGGGCGGCGACCCGACCGGCACCGGAACCGGCGGCCCGGGATACACCATTCCCGACGAGCTTCCCAAGGCGGGCGCCTACAAGATCGGCACCGTGGCCATGGCAAACACCGGGGCGCCCCACACCGGGGGCAGCCAGTTCTTCATCGTGGTCGGGAAGTCAGGCACGCAGTTGCCGCCGAGCTACTCCATCTTCGGCCAAGTCACCTCAGGCATGAACGTCGTGCAAGCGATCGCCGCGGACGGGTCGGCTTCCGGGACCCCGACCAAGGTGCACAAGATGATATCCGTGACCATCCAAGGCTCCTAGGACAAGACCAGCAGGCAAAGCAGCTCGCCCCGAGCCGAGCGGCTTAGAGTAGCAAGGTGGAGTGCCAGTGCTCGGCTTTGGCAGAAACAAAGGAAAGAACAGCATGGACTGCCCCAATCCGGATGGATCCGGCCCCAAGATCCAACAATTCACCTCGGCGCCCCAGATTTGCATCGACCCCGAGAAGCGCTACAGCGCCCGCTTCACCACCTCCAAGGGGGAGTTCGTCGTAGCCCTTGACGCAGTTCGCGCCCCCAAGACGGTCAACAACTTCGTCTTTCTGGCCCGCTACCACTATTACGAGGGTGTGGTGTTCCACCGCATCATCCCCGGCTTCGTCGTCCAGGGTGGCGACCCGACCGGCACGGGCGCAGGTGGGCCGGGCTACCGCTTCGAGGACGAGCTACCCAAGGCCGGCCAGTACCAGCTCGGCTCGCTCGCCATGGCCAACGCGGGGCCGAACACCAACGGAAGCCAGTTCTTCATCATCACCGGCGCCTCGGGTGTGGGCCTCCCCCCGCTCTACTCGCTCTTCGGGCAAGTCGTCTCCGGCATGGACGCAGTCATGGCAATGGACGCGGTCGGCAGCTCTGGGGGACGTCCCGCTGAGACCGTAACCATCGAAAAGGTGGAAATCACCGAAGCCGAATAAGGCACTCGGCTCCGGCCAAGTTCTCGTTGTGAACGGGGACCACTTGGCCGGGGTCGAAAACCCCCTTGGCCCTCAGGCGAACGCCGCCAGCTCCTGGAGGCTCGAGAGTTCAACCGCTTTGCCCATGTGGAAGACCTCGACCTTCCCTGCTCCCATGGCCTCCCAGCTGCCGTCGGGCCAGTGGATCAGAGCGGTCCTTTCGTCGACGCCCACCGTGCTCATGTTTGGCCCCGCGAGCATCAGGGTTCGCTTCAGCCTGTCATTCGACCAGGATGAGTAATGGGGCACGAAGGCCAGGTTGCGGACCAGGCCGAGCCCCAGGGTATAGGCACCCCCGCGCGGATCGACCATGGGATCGGTTAACACCATCCCCCCCGCCGAAGAGCCCGCCACCGTTGCGCCGGTGTCGAAGGCTCGCACCAATGAATCCCAGGTCGGGGTGTCCTTGAGCACACTTCTGAGGTGCAGCGGAGACCCTCCGCCGAGATAGATGAACCTTGCCTTCTCGACCACCGCGGCGTTGCGCTCGTCCAGCGCGTCGCGATGGCTGAGCACCATGAGCGGACGCACCCGCACGCCCAAGGTGGCGAAGTAGTCGGTTGCGAAGGCCACCGAGCGCTCAGGGAATTCGTAGGCCGCAGCTGTGGGCAGGACCAGAACCTCCTCGGCACCGCTTCGCTCGATCAGCACCTTGTCAAAGCTGCATCCCTCACGCCACTCCGCGCCGCCGACCAGGGCAAGCGCCCCATGTCCATCCCGCATTCACGCCCCTCCAGATCAAAGCCGGACCTTCGCCGCCGTTGGCGCGGTCAAGGCCCGCACACAAACAATTTAGGCAGGCAGACGGGGTACGTACAGCCCTGGCGAGCACGACGGGCAGCTTGCCCACGGCGCCGACCCGAACGCCGATTCGAGGTACATTAGGAAAATGGAGATTCGCCACGTTGGAGTTCTCGGTTCCGGCATCATGGGCTCCGGGATTGCCGAATGTGCCGCCGAAGCCGGCTTCGAAGTCACCTTGCGCTCTCGTAAGCAGGAGACCGCGGACCAGATGCGCGTCAACGTAGAGAAGTCGCTTCTGCGCAAGATCGAGAAGGGCCGAATCAGCGAGGACCAGGGCCGCGCGATCCTCTCACGCATAAAGGTAACCACCGACATCCGTTCCCTCTCGCATTGCCAGCTCGTCATCGAGTCGGTAGTCGAGGACCTCGCCGTCAAGAAACACCTGGTCTCGGAGGTTTCCGAACTCGTTGAAGACGGCGCGATTATCGCCACCAACACCTCGACGCTGCCGGTGGTGGAGATAGCCGCCGCCGCCCGCAGACCCGATCGTGTTTGCGGGATCCATTTCTTCAATCCCGCCACCGTCATGAAGCTCGTGGAGGTCGTGCGCCCCATCACCGCGGACGAGAAGGTCGTCGACGCGGCGGTGGCCTTTGCCAAGAGCTGCCACAAGGACGTGGTGACGGTCAAGGATCAGGCCGGCTTCATCGTCAACGCGCTGCTGTTCCCGTATCTCAACAACTCCATCAAGCTCTTCGAGAGAGGCATGGGATCCATGGAGGAGATCGACGTCGCCATGAGGGGCGGGTGCGGCTTTCCGATGGGCCCCTTCGCACTTCTCGACCTGATCGGCCTCGACACCTCGCTGGCCATCCTCGATGCCCTGTACGAGGAGTTCGGCGACCCCAACTTCGCGCCGGCACCGCTCCTGAAGCGAATGGTTGCCGCAGGCTATATAGGGCGCAAGACCAAGAGGGGCTTCTTCGACTACCGCTGAAGCCACCTTCAAGCCCTCGCAGACCCCCCCCATCACAGAGGTGCAAATGACCGAGCTACCAGGCAGCCCTTATCAGCTGGACTCGCCAGACCGTCCCTGGGTGTTCCGTACTTACTCCGGGCACTCGACCGCAAAGGCCTCCAACGAGCTATTCCGCTCCAACCTTGCCAAGGGCCAGACGGGCCTGTCGATCGCCTTCGATCTCCCCACCCAGATCGGATACGACCCAGACGATCCTGCCGCGGCCGGTGAGGTCGGCAAAGTCGGCGTACCCGTCTTCCATCTAGGGCACATGGAGCAGCTCTTCCAAGGTATCCCGGTCGAGAAGATGAACACCTCGATGACCATCAACGCCACCGCGGCATGGCTGCTGGCGTTATACGTCGCGCACGCACGCAGCCTCGGAGCGGACGAGTCCGCCCTTGCGGGCACAACCCAAAACGACATCGTCAAGGAGTACCTCTCGCGCGGCACCTTCATCTTCCCGCCTGAACACTCCAAGCGTTTGATCGTGGACATGATCGCCTACACGGTGCGCAACGTGCCCAAGTGGAACCCGATAAACATCTGCAGCTACCACTTGCAGGAGGCGGGAGCCACGCCGGTTCAGGAGATCGCCTTCTCCCTTGCCAACGCAATTGCGGTCCTTGACGCCGTGCGTGACTCTGGCCAGCTTCCGGAGGAGGACTTTCCCGAGGTGGTCGGGAGAATCTCCTTCTTCGTCAATTCCGGCATCCGCTTTGTGGAGGAGGTCTGCAAGATGCGGGCCTTCTCCACCCTTTGGGAGCGGATATGCAGCGAGCGCTACGGCGTGGACGACCCCAAGCTTCGCCGCTTCCGATACGGAGTGCAGGTCAATTCGCTCGGGCTGACCGAGGCCCAGCCGGAGAACAACGTCGCCCGAATTGTACTGGAGGCCCTCGGGGTTACGCTCTCGCGAAATTCCAGGGCCCGCGCGCTTCAGCTTCCCGCATGGAACGAAGCGCTGGGACTTCCCCGTCCCTGGGACCAGCAGTGGTCACTCCGCATTCAGCAGATTCTGGCCTACGAGACCGACCTGCTCGAGTACGGGGACATCTTCGACGGCTCCAAAGTTGTCGAAGGCATTACTGCGGAGCTGGCCGAAGCGGCTTGGGTCGAGCTCGAGGAGATCATCGGCCTCGGTGGCGCGTTCTCGGCCATCGAGGAGCTCAAGGCGCGCCTGGTACAGTCCCAGGCCGACCGCACTCGCCGTATCGAGACGGGCGAGCAGGTGGTAGTCGGGGTGAACCGCTTC
>JAJYPE010000083.1 GCA_021795585.1 Actinomycetes bacterium
ATCTTGGAGATGACAACCCTCTCAATAACTCGGCCCGGCGCCAACGCCACGCCAAGCGCCGTCACGGTGCAGGCCAGGGACTCGGGCGTGAAAGAGCCGCTACAGTCGGCCCGGCTCCCCTGCAGCGTGGCCCGGGCGGCCAGCTTCACGGTGCGGCCAGGAGTGGCGTTGGGGTTGGCCAGATCGAAGACGGCATTGCCGTCCTGGGCCGCTTGGACGCCGTAGCTGCTGGCGTAGCTGGCGTAGGAGGCGCTCAGCGACACCCAGGCGCCGGCCGCAGTCCGCACCGTTATCGTTTCGGAGCTGGCCCCGATCTTTGGGTTGGGATCGGAAACCGCGATCACGCAATCGGCCACCTTTAGCGGGCCAGACGGGGTGTATATCTTTGGCTTGGCCGCCTGGGCGGCGGGGACCGGCGCCGCGCCCGAGGTGATCGCGGGCGGACCAGGCAGCGCTCCAGAGGCGGGCGAACGTGTCGCCATCGATACCAGAACCACCAAAACCACGGCGGCGGCCGCCGCCAGCTGGCGCGGAGTCACGGTCACGACGCCCCACCTCTCGAAGCTCCGTAGATGATCGACGTCAGCGTGTCGAGGCTTTGAGTTCCATAGCGCTCGAGCGGCATCACGTAGGTCCCCTCGGTTATCTCGTTCCAGCTGATTACCAGCCAGGCATCGGGATGCGCGGCAGCATTGCCCCGATAGAGCTCGCGCATCGTCTGGCCCCCCGCTCGGGGCACGCAGTTGGTCCCACCGGCCAGCTGCTTGTCGTAGCCGGGTGCGAGAGGGCTGAAGAACTTCTTGACGTTGCCGTCCGGATTGCGCTCGGAGCGCACCATAGCCGCTAGCCGAGCGATGTCGGAATACGACGCGGCCCCCGGCGGCTCGCTCGACCAGTAGTACTGGTCGCCGTCGAATACGGCCGCCCGGGAAGCGCTCCAGGTGCGCCAATTCTCATCCCCAACCAGGTAGAAGTCCTTTCGCCAGACACCGCTCAGCTGGTTCAGGATGCCAAGCGGATACTTGCGGCTGCCCATCACTATCAGCGTGGGCAGACCGCCGTTGGAGCGATCGAAGGCGGGGCTGGAGCCATAAGCCGCCCGGAGGTAGGCGAAGTCATTACTC
The DNA here is from genome assembly GCA_021795585.1 of Actinomycetes bacterium. Lineage (GTDB taxonomy): Bacteria > Actinomycetota > Acidimicrobiia > Acidimicrobiales > Acidimicrobiaceae > Acidithrix. The sequence goes on from JAJYPE010000083.1 coordinate 1,125, forward strand.
ATCGCCTCCTCTGTGCGAATCCGGGACGAAGACATGTAGGAGATCCAAAGCGCGAAGTGACCACCCGCCGCGTCGTAGGCCTCGACGGCGTTAACGAGCATGGCGAGCCGGGTGTTGTAAAGCGATGAGCTGGCGCTCTGACCGGACCCGCCGGTGCCGGCCCACGCCACCGCGAAGCCGGCCAGCCCGGCGGAAGCCGCCTCACGGACGTCGGTCGCAATCTGGGCCGGGTTGGACTGGTCATAAAGAGGAGCGGAGACGTCGGTAAGCTGATTCCCCGGATAGAGGCTCGCGGGTTGGCAGCCGCCGGCGCCCAGCAGGGCCGGAAGCGGCCCGGGAATCCGGCCCAGCGGATAGGACGGACCCAGGCGAGCTCTCCAGTGCGCGGGATCCCACCAAAGGTAATAGAAGGCGAACATTCGCGGGGCGGCCGATGCTTCCAGGTACTCGGTGGTCGTCGGTGCTGAGGTGGCCGGTGGCGCCGAGGTGGCCGGTGGCGCCGAGGTGGCCGGTGGCGCCGAGGTCGGACCGGCCGTTCCCCCGGCAGGCGGCGAATCGCCGGTCCCGGATGCCCCCGCAGTGCATCCGGCCAGGGCCGCGCTCACCACGAGCGCACACATGGCCAAGCGCATACCTGTCGGCAAGACCGGGCTCCGCCTCAAGGGAATCGACCTCCTCCCGCCGGCCGCGGCGCCGTGCGGCGCCGGTAGTTCCCGAACGCGTGAAGCAGCGCCGCCCCACCAAGCACGACCAACATCAAAAGGGACGCGTCGCCGGTGGTGACAACTTTTTCGCTGAGCTCCTGGTTACGGGAGAGCCGCAAAGGCGAGCGCAGGTTCATAACCCCGCCCTGAACTATGACCGTGTAGTCGCCGCGAGGGATGTCGACGAAGCGGACGCTGTGCAGCGAACCCATCGCCTGGGTGATATTGCTCTTGTCCGGGAAGACGAGCTTCACCTTGGTACCGGCGGGCGAGCCGGCAAGCGCGTCGGTGGCCCGGACCGACAGGTCAAAGAAGAGACCGTGGATAACCCACGTGGAGGCCCAGAACGGGATCAGGTGAAGCTGTCCCTGATTGACGACGTTGGAGCCACTGACCGTCACCGATTGCAGGGTGTAGGTGACCAGGCGTCCATAGATACCGTCCTTCCCGAACGCGGGCACCAGCGATTCCAGCCACACCGGCCTTGCGAGCTGCTTCCCGCTAAGGGCAAGGGCACTTCCCAAGTTGTCCGTCATACTCAGCTGGGTAATTCCGGAGGGATCCACCCTCTTGCCTTCCGGCGTCACGACGGCGATGTCCACCCGCCTGTCTTCGGCCAGCTCGACCAGGAGCCGCCTCTGAAAGCTCGGATGGTTGGGATCTCTGGCCACGCGATAAAGCCGGACCCGGAGGCCATCGGACACAACTTGCGCCTTGACCCCCACGCGCGCCATGGCGTCAGTCAGCGGAACCGCGGAGAACGTGGCCTGCCCCGCACCGTCGCTGACGGCGCTAAGCCCGCCGAGCCGGATCATCACACCCGGCAGGGATGGCACCGTCTGGATGACCACGCTGCCGACTCCTGGCGCCGCTGCGGCGGCCACGGGGTCCACGCCGAGCGCCAGCAGCGCGAGGATTCCTAGCACGGCTGCGGCCGGTCGGCGGCCTCTCATTTCCTCAGCTCCAGTACCCGCTGTGCGGACGGTCCCTTCTCAAGCTTTGGGTCCGGCCGCCTGCCTCCGCGACGCCTCTCGGATCTCACGGTCCAGGTCAGAATCCCGGCGGCAACCACCATGGCTCCCAAGTAGAAGATGTAGACCAGCCAGGCGGGGCCGCGAGCCGCCGTGGCCTGCATTGGCGCCGCCGTGCTGACCCGGGGTGGAATCGGCCTTCTTGCGAGATCGAGGCCCACCGCAAGACTCGTCGAGGATGCATCTCGGGCGGTGAGTGGAACCAGGTTCCAGTTCTGCTCGATGAAACGGAGGATGGAGGTCGTGTCCATCCGGTTCGAGACGACGGTTCCGGCGCGCGAATATGGGCTGATAAGAAGTGCCGGGACCCGGAGGCCGAGCCGGCCGCCCCCGCCCGCGATCGCCGGCGGTGCCACATGGTCATACCAGCCGCCGGCGTCATCCCAGGTGAGAATTACCGCACTCGTGCTCCACTCCGCGCTTTGCGTCAGAGCGTTGATCAAAGTGCGCACGAAGGCTTCACCCTTGCTCGGATCCTGCGGGGGCTGCTCGGAGCTGGATGTGGAGGCCACGTAGGAGACGGCGGGGAGCTTCCCCGACTCGAGATCGGTGAAGTACTGCCCGACGTCGGTCAACCGAGCCGCCATGGCCGGATCCCCCAGGACTCGTGGCATGGCGAGCAGTGGCACCATCGTCTTCTGGTAGCCGGTCGGGGCGGCGATCTCGGGGGCAGTCAGACCTTGCACGTAGTACTTCCAGCTGATGCCTTCGGCCTGGAGTTCGTCGAAGATGGTCGGCACGTCCACGCCCGCCGCCGCTCCCGCGTTGGCATAGCTTGCATCCTGCCCCGCCACTGAGAAGAGCCGGTTGGGGAACGAGCCTCCCGGAGAGGCTGCGAAGAAGTGGTCGAAGAGGGTGAACCGACGGGCCAGCGACCAGTAGTACCCCATTTCCTGCACGCCGTAATGGCCCATGGCCACCGTCCCAACCTCGGTGTTGCTCTGGGCGGTTACGAAGCCGTCCATCCTTCCCCCGTCGATGGCATGCAGCGTGGCCGCGGAGCTGTCGTTCAAGCCCGCCTTGCTCTGACTTGAGGCGAGCGTGAAGGGCTTAATGCACGAAGCGCCGGCGGTGGCTGTCGGCAGACAGAGGTTGCTTTGGAGGGCCGGAATCCCTTCGTACAGGGCGAAGTAGTTGTCGAAGGAGTGATGACTCTGAACGATGACGATCAAGTGCCGAATGTGTCCCGCAGCAGACGCCGGGGAACGGCCGGAAGCGAAGGTCGCGGTCGCTCCGGCCAATCCCCGGCTGGGGAACCCCAGGACCAACGCGGCCACAACGACCGCCTGGGCCCATCTGCGCCACCCGCTCACGGGTGAACCTGATATATCACGATTACGCTCATTCGGCCTTCGCGCCCCATGTAGACGGCGCGAGCGTGATAGCGGGTCAAAAGCTTGGACATGCGCGCGCTCGTGGAGGGTGAGCGCGCCGCCGAGTAGGCATCCCAAACCAGGTAGGAGAACTGGCCGTCGCGTATCGCCAGATCGGGGTTGGTTATCGGCGTGTAGGCGGGGTTACGGTGCAAGGGGTCGGTGCTGACCGAGAGTCCCTGCGCGGGATAGTGGCTGTAGAACTCTATGACGTTGGCCATGCTCGGTCCGAGCGTCATGAGTCCCGTCCCCGGCACCAGGTTCGCCGCCACCCAGCGGCCGGCTTCGCGACCCCCGGGCAGGCCGCCGGTTCCCGCCATTCCAGCGCCGGCCGGCGAGGAAAACACCGTAGCCCAGACTCCGATGGCCAGGGAAGCGGCGATGGCGGTCGACAGCGCCGAGCGCGCAATCCGCGCGCCCTCTTCCGAGAGCCGCCCGCCCCAGCGGAAGGTGCGCAGGAAGCGGGCCGCCAAGAGCGCAATCGGTGGTGCCGCCGGGAGAAGATACGAAAAGCCTTTGAGGGGGTACAACTGGAAGAAGACAATTGGGGCCAGCGCCCAGGCACCGAGAAGCAAGCCCTGCCAGTTGCGGTTCCGCCGCTGCATGAGAGCTCCCGCTGCGCAGCCGACCACCAGCCATCCCATCGCGGGCGTCACCGTGGTCAAGTAGAAGGCAAGCGCGTGGTTCGACGAACGGGTCAGCTGCCATGCGATGTAATCGCCCCCGGTCGCGGCGTGGCTGGTTAGCACCAAGGCGGCGATTCCCCAGGCCGACACCAGGGCAATCGAGCCACCGAAGATGACCAGGCTCCGCAGGGGATGCGCCACCCTGCGGCTAACCAGCATGAACGCAGCCGCTCCTCCCGCCATCACCACCATGGTCTCCTTGGAGAGGATCGCCACCCCCAGGAGGGCCGCCGAAGAGGCGAGCCATAGCATGCCCCCTTTGCGCACCCAGCGCGCCAACAGCCACAGAGAGAACACCGTGAACGCGACTGCGGGACCATCGAGCAGCACCTGCCTGCTGATGGTCACGTCATAAGGCATCACCGCCATGAGCAGCGCCGCCAACCTGCCTGTGCGGTGATTGTAGATCTCGCGTCCGGCCAGGTAGCAGCCCACCACCATCGCTACACCGAAGAGCGCCATGACCACCCTGCCACGCAGGTCGGGAGTGCCCTCCTTGAATAGCGGCGAAAGCAGGACCGGCAACAGCAGCGGATGCGCGCGAAAGACAGGAAACTGGTTCACGAAGAGCGGGTTGCCCGCCAGCGAGGCGGCCTGGCCCGCGTACACGGCCTCGTCGCCGTTGTATCCGAAGCGGCCCAAGTCGACCATGCGTACCAAGGCGGCAAGACCGAGCACTCCGGCCACTTGCCACGACGGCGATTCCCGGATGCGCGACAAAAAAACGAGGAGTTGCCTGGGCCCTTCCGCCTCGACCACGAGACGGAGATCCGAGGCAGCTGGCACCTCCCGGAGCTTCCTCTCGACGGAGGTGATGGACCCCGGGACGCTCACGACTCCGAGTCGGCCAGGAATGAGGAAGAGCCGTCCGGGAAGGACACCCGCCACTCTCGTCCCAAAGTTAAGTTCGCGATGTCCTTGGCCCAGGAGAAGTCCGGTGAGCCAAGGCGATGGATCAGCACACCCGTCATCGCGCTCTCGAGGATTGCCTTCTCCCTGCGCATCAGCATCTGTGCACTCTGGCCGTTTATGCAGAGCCAAGGCGCAATGTAGCGGTAGGGAGGGAAGCCGTAGGCGTCTTCGGTGTTGGCAAGCATCTCATCCACTGCTTGGGCAAGCGGAACCAGGCTGTGATGCGCGATCCCTCGCTCGATGATGAAGACCTCCGAGACTGAAACCGCCTTGGCAGTGGTGCACTTGACCAAGCGGTAAACGTCGTACTTGGGCGGCGGTAGAAGCCGTTGCGCCCAGGCGTTGATGGTCATGATCGGAAGGTTGTGCTCGGCAAGTCGCATTGCGAAGGCGCGGCCCTCCTTGGAATGCACCTTGCTCTGCACCTTTAGCCGGGCCCACTCTTTCCGGGAAAGCCTGCCGGCGTCGACGGCTCGCAAGGTGTGATCACTGATGGTCAGCGGCTTCGGATAGCTGAGCACGGTTCCGTTCTCGTCCACGATGCTCATGTCATCGGAGAGGAAGCGGCTCCCTGGAAGGCCGAGCAAGCGCAGCACCGTTCCGGTCTTGCCGGTATCGGTCCTTGCGGAAAGCATCACGCCGGCCCCGTTCAGTTTGATCGAGGCCGAGTGGAGCAGCATGTACCCCTTCTCCACCAGCGCGAAGCGCAGCAGAGGCTCCACCACATTGGTGTAAAGCACATGCGGGCTGCGCGCCAAGGTCGGACTGGCCATCACCTTCACGGGTCTGGACATTTCTATCGAAAAGTTCGCGGCCAGGGGACCCACCTGCTCCTCCCAGCGAATCGCACCCAACGTGGGTGAGCGGTAGAGGCGCGCACGATTATGAAAACCCCCGAACCCACCGACTCTGATCGCCAAATCCTCCGAAAACCGTCCAGGATTCCCGATCACCTCGCCGAGGCAGAAGTACGCAAGCTCCGGCAGTTCCACCTCGCTGCCAATGCGAAGGACCCCGTGCACGTCATAGCGGTACGGCCAATCCGCGCTCGCGGCTTGCACCACGGCTCTATCTGGACGCCCGTCACTATCCGGGCTCTGCGACACAAGCACCGGTCCAATTCTCCTGGTATCCCCCATTTCAGCGACAGACATGCCTCCTCCTTTACGGTAAATCAAACGATCATTAACAAAAAAACGAATTGCGAAAAACCCAAGCAGTGTAATTAGGTTGGCAAGTAGTGCAGGAACCGCAAGCATCCCGATCAGGAGTGCCAGAACAGGCAACCGGCCAAGCATAACTGCGTTGTTAAGCGCGCTAAACCCCAAGTATCTAGTCCACATCTTGTGTTTTTTAGGCTCCTTGAACACGAAATACTCCACCCCCCCAAAGTTCGCGGTCGTCGAAACCTGCGTCGATAACGCCGCAGCAGCAAGCGCATTCATTCGCCCCGGGCCGTTCATAACCCAGAATGCGACAGTGTTGATGCCAATTCCTGCGAATCCAACTGCGGCGAATCCGAATGCCCTGCGTTGCTGAGCTGATAACATGGTCGCGAAACGAAGCCTCGCGAGCTGTCCGAAAAACTTAACGCCCTCACCAAAGCCAGCTTTGCTCGCCCCAGCGTTTCTCTCCGCAAACGAGAACCCGACTTCGCTCGCGGACAAATCAGAACGGGCAAGTATTTCCAAGAGAATCTTGAATCCCATCGGCCTCAGAGAATCCAGGTCAACGGAAACAACGCGTACCGCGAAAAATCCGCTCATGGGATCCGACACGCCCTTCAGACGATCCTTAAAGACAGCTCGCGAAAGCAGTGTCGACAAACGTGACACCGCTCCCCTGACCCGTCCCGAGAGTCCGGATGACGCGCCGCCAGCTGTATAGCGGCTTCCCACCACAAGATCCGCGACCCGCTGCTCGATCCTCTCGACCAGCGCGGGAACCACTTCCGGTGGGTGCTGTAGGTCACCGTCCATGATTACTGCGACAGGCGCCTCAGCCAAACGCAATCCGGCGACAACCGCTCCGCTCAAGCCACCATGGCGCTCGCTGGGTGACCGATGAAAACAGCGCACGCGCAGCCCCGGCCACCGGCCCGCACTACTTTCGATGACTTCAGGTGTGTCATCCGAGCTGTCATCGACGAAGATGACCTCCGACCGCCGCTCCGCCAATGCCAGCCCAAGCCGGTCGAGCAAAGGGCATATATTGCCAGATTCGTTGCGAGTTGGAATAACGACACT
>JAJYPE010000004.1 GCA_021795585.1 Actinomycetes bacterium
ACGAGGCTCAGCCGCACAGCCCGGCTGAGCTACACCGAACCCGCGCGAGGTTCCGGCTCGGCACTGCAGGCGGGACCGTCATCGCGGGCCACAACGGCTCGGACAGCTCACGCGCACTCAATCGACAGTCACAGATCACTGGTGATCCCCCCCACGGCTCTTCAGGCCCTAGGTGCGCCCACGCAGGTTGACGCCATCACCGCACCCCTCCCCAACGCTGTCCAGGCGACCATCGGCAGTCAGGTGGCCTCGGCGCTTGGCGGCCACCTCTCGACGGACGGCGCAGGCGTTGGAACGACCTTCGAACTTCGCGTCTTCCCCGAGGACCTTGGCCAGGTGGTCGTGCGCATCAGCGCTTCGGGTGGAGTGCTGTCGGTGCATCTCTCGGGAACCTCCGCAGTACTCGGACAGTTGCTTCAGGCCTCCCACCACGAAATAGCCGCCTCACTCCAGGCCGGCGGCAGCGCCAGTGTCAACATCGAGTTCGGCCTATTCGGGGGCAACGCTTACCACGGCGGCGGGCAGCGCCCTCCAAATTCCCCGGCGCCCGCGCCGTCAAACCCCGCCCAGCCGGGCTCGAAAGGGCTTGGGGCACCCACGAGCGCCGGCCCGAACGAGGGGCACCGCCTCGACTTGCTGGCTTGAGTCGTAACAAGAAAGGCATCTTCCATGACCATGGTCAACCCGATATCCAGCGGCGCGGGCAACGTCCAAGCGTCGACAGCGAGCGCGAGCGGCAACGGCCTCACCTCACTAAGCTCCGGCGACTTCTTGAAACTGCTGGTCACACAGCTGACCAACCAGGATCCGAGCAATCCCCTGGACCCAACCCAGATGATCGCGCAGACTTCGACGCTGACCATGGTCGAGGACATCAACCAGATGAACCAGGCCCTAACAGCCATGCAGAGCAGCCAGCAAATGTCCCAGGCCGTCTCGCTGCTCTCCAAGCAGGTCTCCTACCAGCTCTCCGGAGGGGCACCCACACAAACGGGAACCGTGTCGTCGGTCCAGATGGTTTCCGGGACTCCGATGCTTACGGTCGACGGGAACCAGGTACCGGTCAACTCGGTCACCACAGTCAGCTAGCACCACGCGGGTGCGCCCGCTCCCAACCATAAGACCCCAATACGAAAGGAATCCTCGATGACCCGCTCCCTCTCCGCCGCCATCTCCGGAATTGACGCAAACCAGGCGATGCTCGACACAATCGGCAACAACATCGCCAACGTCAACACCGTCGGCTACCAGTCCTCCGATGTCCAGTTCGCCGATCTCCTCTACCAGCAGCAAGGTGGCGCGGGCTCCCCTGTTCCCGGAGTCACCGGGGGCACCAACCCGGTCGAGATCGGCTCGGGTGTCAGGGTGGCCTCCACGCTCACCGACTTCGCGCAAGGGACCATCCAACAGACGGGGGTGCAGACCGACCTGGCCATCCAGGGCCAGGGCTTCCTGGTCACCAGCCAGGGGGGCAGCACCTACTACACGCGCGCCGGAAACCTCCAGCTAGACGCGCTCGGCGAGCTCGTCACCCCCGAGGGGCAGATCGTCCAGGGGTGGGTTCCCGGAGCCAACGGCCAGATCAACACCTCCGGCCCGCTAAGCAACCTTGTAATACCCCAAGGCCAGGCAGCGAGCCCCCAGGTAACCAAGAACATCACCTTGGGCGGCAACCTGCCGACCTGGAGCGGCAGCGGAAGTGCTCCCTCCTACACCGCCACGGTGACCGCATATGACTCCCTGGGCGGCGAGGTGCCAATCACGGTGAACTTCACTGCCACCTCCACTCCTGACACATGGAGCGTCGTCGCCACCGCGCCCAACCCGGCCGGGGGCACCGATACCATCACACCCGCCGGAACAACCATCAGCTTCGACCCCACTTCGGGCCAGTTGACCTCGGCCGGCCCAATCGTGCTCTCCGGATTCAGCGGATACCCGAATCTTCCGGCGGGTTACACCATGAACCTCGATTTTCCCGCAACCGGAACGCCTCAGGCGGTGACGCAGTTCGCGGGAACCGCCTCCATCCAAGTGACCAGCCAGGATGGATTCCCCTCCGGATCGCTCAACGGTTTCACCATCGGCTCCGACGGCACCATCACCGGCAACTACTCCAATGGCCGCTCGCAGCCCCTGGGCCAGGTCGCCATCGCCACCTTCGCGAATAACGAAGGACTTGCCAAGGCAGGAGGGCTCAGCTACCAGGCGACGGTCAACTCCGGCGCCGCACAGCTCGGCATCGCAGGGGCAGGTGGCCGCGGAACGTTGGTGGGAGGCGCCGTCGAGGGATCGAATGTCGACCTGGGCACCCAGCTCACCGACTTGATCGTTGCCCAGACCGCTTATCAGGCCAATACCAAGGTCGTTTCAACCACGGCCACCGTGCTGCAGACATTGGTGCAAACGGCGTAGCGCAACGCCGATCGCGCTAAGGGAATCGCGATTCCTGCCGATAAGTAGGGCGTTCAAGGGAGCAGGAGGCTCATGATCAGGGTAACGCGCCTTCAGGGCGCCACCATGGCCATCAACGCCGAGCTGATCGAGAGGATCGAGGCCACGCCCGACACGGTGGTCACACTGGTGGGTGGCGCCCATTACGTCGTGGCCGAGCCGGTGGACGAACTGCTCGTGCGGATCATCGAGTATCGCGCTTCGATCATTCGAAGAGTGTCCGAGCCTGCGGAGAGCAGACCCAATGGAGGCCTGCACCTATTGGACGATGGCGGCTGAGCAACGCGCTTAAAGGACTAGGGAAGGCGCAAGGAAATGGATTTCGCAACGCCGATTGGCATTGTTGCCGCGCTGATTGCAATTTTGGTATCGATGGTCTTGGACGGGGGCAGCCCCGCCTCGCTCATCGCGCCACCGGCCATAATCCTGGTATTAGGAGGGACCATAGGGGTTTCACTGGCCGGCGTGCGCCTCCGCGACCTATCCAATGTCGCCGGGGCACTCAAGTCCGCGCTGTTTGCGAAAGTTTCCGCGCCTGATCAGAGCATCATCGACATGGTCCGTTTCGCGGACATCGCCCGGAAGGAGGGCGTACTGGCCCTCGAGAATGCTGTGCGGGGCGTCGACGACCCCTTCCTCAAAAAAGCGGTGCAGCTGGCGGTGGACGGAGTCGAGAGCGATCGAATACGGGATCTCCTCGAAGCAGAGATCGAGGCCATGGAGGCCAGGCACAAGGCAAGCGCCAAATTCTTCAAGTCGATGGGGGGATACGCGCCGACCATCGGCATTCTCGGCACCGTGATCGGCCTGATTCACGTGCTGGCAAACCTCTCCTCCCCCAATACCCTCGGCCCCGCCATCTCCAGCGCCTTTTCGGCCACCCTTTGGGGCGTCATGAGCGCGAACGTCTTCTGGCTGCCTATCGAGACGAAACTCACGCGCATCTCCGAACTCGAGGTCCAGACCCGCTCGATCATCGTCAGCGGTGTTCTGGCTATCCAGTCCGGATCAAGCCCACGCGCCTTGGAGGAGCAGCTTCTCTCCTACCTCGCACCCAAGGACCGCGCCTCCAGCCAGGCGCTCAAGACCAAGAGGCAGGCCGCATGAGCAGCGCCAGGCTGCGCAAGCACCATGAGGAGGCCGAAAACTCCGAGCGCTGGCTGCTCACCTACTCTGACATGATCACGCTGCTGCTCGCACTCTTCGTGGTTCTGTTCTCGATGAGCAGCATCAGCTTGAAGAAGTACCTGGAGTTCAAGACCGGGATCGTGCGAAGTTTCGCCTCCGACAGCCAGCATTCGATTCTGCCCAGGTCAAACGGACTGCTTTCCCAAGTCTCCCTGTTCTCCAGGCCCACCATGATGCTTGGGCCCTCATTGGCGGCACTTTCACGCACCGCGTCCTCCCCCGGCGCTGCCAGATCCAGCGCTGCCCTGGCTCACAAGATCCAGGCTGCGCTCGCTTCGCACGGCGTCGCCGACAGTGCCCAGGTATTCGTGACGACCCGCGGCGTAGTGGTGCGCATCCTCTCCGACCACATCTTCTTCGCCACCGACTCCGCATCCCTGCAGCCCTCCGGCGACACGGTGGTCGATGCGGTCGCGTCTGTTATCGCGCCACTTCCCAATGACATCTCGATCGAGGGCTATACCGACAACCAGCCGATCGTGGGAGGCCCCTATTCCTCCAACTTCGAGCTTTCCGCAATGCGGGCGGTTGATGTGCTCCTGCGCCTGGAGAAGGTCGACGGCATCAGCGCCAACCGCCTGTCCGCCACCGGCTACGGGGAGACCCACCCTGCGGTACCAAACACCAGCCCGGTCAACATGGCCGAGAATCGCCGGGTGGACATCGTCATTCTCAGCGCACAGCCGCCAGGCCAGTAGCCGGGCACGACCAGGAGGTACTCATGGCCAAGGACAGGGCCGACTCAGAAGCCAAGAAAAAGAAGGGCAAGCGCGGCAAGATCCTCATGCTCGCTGTGCCGGGGCTCCTCTTGGTCGGGCTAGGTACTTATTTCGGACTAGGAATGCTGAACTCGAAGCCGGCCAAAGCGGCGGTTCAGCCCCCGGTCAGCTACGGCATCGGGCCGATAACAACCAACCTCGAAGACGGACACATCATCCAAGACCAGATGACCATGGTCGTGACCGGCGGAGTGACGGCAGGCGAGCTGAAGAGCGATCAGCCCCAAATAACGAACCTGGTGATCGAGACGTTATCGGGATGGTCTTACAATGCCCTTCTTTCTCCGGGGGGCAAGGCGCAGCTGAGAAGCGAAATCGAGACCAGGCTCGACGGATTGCTAAGAGCCATCCCCGGCTCGAAGGCAAAGGTGAGTGAGCTCTACTTCACCAACTTCATTATGCAGTAGCCGCCTGCGCGCGCCCCGTGCCGTGCCGGATACGGGTCGCGGAGAAGACCGCCGAAAGGACCATCAGCCCGGCTGAGGTGTAAAAGGCCATGTGCAGGCCATCGGTGAAGGCCGACGCCAACGGTCCAGTCAGCTTGGCTGAGCCGACGAAAATCGCGAACGCGAGCCCCCTGCTGATGCTGTGGGACGCGACCAGGATCGCAACCGCAAAGGAGAAGACCATGCCCACATTTGCGAATGTCCTGAGCATCCCCGAAGCCACGCCGAAGATCGGTGCGGGAACAGCCTTCATTACAGCGGAATTGTTCGCCGGGAAGAAGGCCGAGGCGCCTGCCCCATTGATCACGCTGGCCACGACGACGAGGGTCAAGCTGGTGTTCACTTCCAAGTGGCCATAGATGAGAAGCGCCACCACCTGAACGCCAAGGCCAATGGTTGCCGGCACCACCGGCGCGGTGCGGTCCGCCAAGCGGCCGGCAAAGGGGCCGATGGCACCGCCGAGAATGTAGCCCGGGACCAGGAGAAGCGAAGCGTGAAGGGGCGAAAGTCCGCGAGGGCCCTGCAAGTACATGATCACCAGGAAGAGAACGGCGTAATTGGCGAGGCCCTGGAACAGCGAGGCGAGCAGAGTCGGCGTGACGGTGGGTATGGAGAAGATGGAAAGGTCGAGCATCGGCTCGGAACGGCGGCGCTCGTACAGGATGAATAGGGCAACCAGGACCAGGCCGCCAAGGAAAAGGCCGCCAATGGTGGCGTCCAGATTCTCCGAAGTGAGCCTGGTCGCACTCCACAGCACGCCAAAAAGGCCCGCTCCGAGCAGCAGCATACCCACGATGTCCAGCCGGCGGCTGCGTCGCTCCGTGACGTCTCGAAGTACCTTCACCGCCAGGGCGACCGCGGCAAGCCCGATGGGGACGTTGATCCAGAAGATCCATCGCCAGGACATGTAGGTGACGATGGCACCTCCGAGAACGATCCCCAGCACGGCGCCCGCACTCCAGCCGACCGAGTTGAACCCGTACGCGCGGCCGCGCTGTCCCGGCGGAAAGAGGTCGGCGATGACCGCGCCACTATTGGAAGTAACCAAGGCTCCGCCAAAACCCTGGAGGATTCGGAAGCCGATAATCGAGGCCTCGTTCCAGGAGAGTGCGCAGGCAGCCGATCCGACGATGAAAACGAGGAAGCCCGCTTCGTACATCTTCACCCGGCCGTACATGTCGCCCAGCCTGCCGACCTGGGTAGCCAGCAGCGTTATGACGAGGAGATACCCAATGACCACCCACACCACCGAGGAAAGCGAGATGTGCAGGCTGTGCTGGATCTCGGGAAGTGCCAGGACAACTATCGTCGTGTCGACCGCGGTGATCAGCACCCCCGTCATAACCACGGCCATTGCCAGCACAAGGTGCGGTTGGCTCGCGCTTGTGTCGACGTCGGACGCCTTTTCGCGCTTCCCAATCTCCATGAACGCTCGATTCACTCTTGCCGACGCGTCTCAGCCCGCGGAGGAGCGCGCCCGAGTCCAATGTTATCCTCGGCGGCAAGCCTGCAAGAGAGTGGCCAATATACATAAGTTGAATGCAATTGCCGCACTCGTGCCGTGCATCGGACTTCGCCTCAGGGCACTCCCCCTGGCTGCCTGTCTAGGGGTCCATAATGCCTCGCAATCGGCGCCTCCGTGGAACCAAAACAATTATTACCGCTCTCAAGTGGTTTTATTTCAGCAATATCATCCCAATACGAAAGATTCGTATCCGAATTACTTCTCTTGTATGACCACGGGATTTGGAATCTTTGATATATTTTTAGATTCTAAATATCGTTATAGAACCGACCGATAGGTACTCGATTGCATGCAGAATGCGCAAGGACAAGTGAGGAGGGGTCGCGGGAGCGACCGCTAGACCAGGAAGGAACAGGCTCGTGCGGCTACCCGCTTGGACGACGGCGCGACCGGACAGGGAGGTCCGACCAGCGCCGCATGGTGATCGACCGCAGATGCGCCGGCGCGACTACACGTCACCCTGGGCGCCGAAGTTCCCGATCAGGTCAGCGAGCGTCAGGGATTCGAGAGAAGCCCGCAGGGCCCCCGCTCCCCTCTCCCACGGAAGATGCAGGGCGCAGACGCCGCTCGGCGGGCACTCGACTCCACGCAAGGTGCAGTACCCGATCTCGAGCCTGCCCTCCACAGCGTCCAAAACCGCCATCACCGAAATTGCTTCGGGATCCTCAGCCATGCGGTACCCACCTGCCGGGCCGCTCTTGGAGGTGATGAAACGCGCCCTCTCCAGAACCCGCGTTAGTTGGCGGACAGCGACCACGTCCAAGCCGGCAGCGGTGGCAATATCCTGGGCGTGCGTCATTCGGCCCCTGGTGGCCGCCAGGGCTACCAATATGCGAAAGCTACCCTCGAGACGACGCGTGGCGACGAGCTGCAACGAATCCTCCGCGTTTCCCTCGAGCCGACCCATTGCGCCCCCCGGTCGTGAGCTGCGGTTCGGATACGAGCCCCAAACGAATGCCTCCACTCGCCCGACCGGGGGCGAATTGGGCGGAGGTAGCGGGCAAAATTCTAACGTATCTTCGAAATATTCTTATCCTCTTAACGGTCATTTTGTCATGGCGAGCACAACATTATGAAGCTCATTTCACGCATTGACGCGAGCCTCTTGGACTCCGGTAAGTGGAGCTGGGCGGCGAGGCGCTTGGCCGGCAGCGACACGATGCTACCCTCGCTGGCGATCCTGCTCGGGCGTATGGCAGCTTTCATGCTCATCGCGGCGACAGTTTCGCCATCCCAGGTGATCGCCGCGCGAATAGGTGCACCGTTCCTGGCTGCGTTGGCCCTTGTTCTCCTTGCTCAGCTACCCCTGATAAAGTCGGTTCGGCACCACATGGGACGCAAGTGGCTCGCTCTCTCCCTCTTGATCGACCTGCCAGTGCTCTACGCAGCCTTGTCCGTAACCGGGGGTCTTGACTCCCCGATCCTGGCGATCTCGGTCTGCTGGGTGGTCTTCGGGGTCCTCGCCTTCCCGGTGTGGATCGCCACGCCCTACGCGCTTGGCGTGCTGCTTCTTACAGCTGCTCACGACTCCGATAACAAGGCCCAGCGCTACTACTCACCCCTGTTCGACAACCTCACCCATGCCACCGCGCACATGGTGGTGGTGGTCGCCACGGGTATGATCATCCTCTTCTCCTTGCTCGTAGCCGGCTACCGCGCCCTCAACTACCAAGTGGACTTGGAGGGAATATCGCGAATCGACGCCCTCACCCAGCTTCCCAATCGCCGTGCCTTCGAAGAGCGCTTTACCGAGATGATCAGCCTCGCCGAGGCCTGCGGGGAGGAGTTCTGGGTGGCCATCGTCGACGTCGACAATCTCAAGCACATCAATAGCGCGCTCGGACGCGAGACCGGGGACATATGCCTGGTTGCCGTGGCGTCGGCGCTCTCGGAGGCAACGAGCGGCCGCGGCAACGCCTTCCGCATCGGCGGCGACGAATTTGCAATACTCTTCCCCATTGCATGGTCGGCGCAGATTCTGCGCGCGTTGGGCTCCTTCAGCGACCACTACCTGCGCTGGCGCAGCGTCTCCAGCGCGGTCACGGTCTCGGTCGGAGCAGCGCGAGGTAAGGGGCGTTCCACCCTGCGCGCCGCGGACGAGGCTCTTCACATGGCCAAAGCGTCCGGCCGCAATCGAATGAGTGTCAAGGAGTCGGGTTCGTGAAGCACTTCGGTTGCAAGGAGTCGGGTTCGTGAAGCACTTCGGTTGCAAGGACCCGAGGCCGGCCAAGCTGCGGCGGGCCGCTGTCACCCGAGGCACTTAAAGGCACCAGTGAGGACCCGGACCCCTACCGGGACGGAGTCCTGTTGGCGGTCATTGAGGACCGGATCCGCCGGACAAAAAAGATACCGGCGACGTCGCGGTCCTAATGCAAGCCGTTTCCAAGGTTCCAATTTCGAGCCACCCTGGAACTTCCTCTTCTGACCACTCCGGCCCGGACCCTCGGCATGTGCCGATTCCCGAGGCACGCAGCCGGTAGCCGGAGCCCTTCAGGGTGATCACCACGCCGTGATGCACGAAGACATCAATGATGGCACCGCCACCCGGTCTCCGAAGACCAGTGCTCCTGCCTTTCGAAATCGGTGCCGTTGCGCGTTACTGCCCGCGCCTACCCATCCGAGCGGCAGATACCACTCGGGGCATGCCCGCCAGGCACTGAAAATCCGCCCGAGATCGCGCTCGCGACTTGACATGACATAGAAGCATCCCTCCTACAGGAGCACCTTGGCCAAGTCGGCCATGTGCAGTATGTAGTTCGGGAAGATGCCGAAGATCACCGTGCCGGCAACGCCGATTGCCACCACAATCTGCGCCTCGACCGGCAGTGAAATCTTCTCCATCAAGGATGCCGAGGCCACTGCGGCCTCCCCCTCGGCCGCCACGGTGCCGGTCGCGGCCATGGCCATCTGCGGCTGGCTCACGAGCGAGCGCCTCCTCGGCCCGCGAGCGTAGGCCACCGCGACCACCCTCAGGTAGAAGAAGGTGGCTATTACCGCGGAAAGCATGGCGATCACAGCAAGCACGTAGGAGTGTGCCGAGACCGCCGCCGAGACCACGGCAAACTTGGCCACAAGCCCCGTGGTCAGAGGCGCGCCGGCTTGCGCCACGAGCAGTATGGCCAAGAAGAAGGCAATGCCCGGGTTGCGCGAAGCAAGTCCCCGCAATTTCTCGAGCGGCACGCGTCCCGTCTCGCGATCCTCGAACGAATTAACGATTGCGAAGGTGGCAACCACCATGAACGCGTACGCGAGCAGATAGTAAATCGAAGCCGAAGTGCCCCTGGCGGTGGCTGCCTCCACCCCGAGCAGGACGAATCCGGCATGGTTGATGGACGAGTACGCGAGCATGCGCTTCAGGTCGTTCTGCACCACCGCAAGGACGGCGCCAACCACCAGCGTCAGGGCGGCAAGAGCCCAGATGATGGGCTGCCAGTCAAGGCGGAGGGTGGGGAAGGCCGAAACCAAAATCCGAAGCAGCCCCGCGAAGCCGGCAGCCTTGGCAGCTGCTGCCATGTATCCCACCGACGCCGACGGCGACCCCTGGTAGACGTCGGGAGTCCAGAGGTGGAACGGGACGGCCGCGACCTTGAAGGCCAGGCCCACGATAAGGAGGGCCATCCCCGCCAGCAGCACCCCGTTTGCAGTGATGGTGTTAGAGGCGAGGAAGCCTGCGATCTTGGCGATGTTGGTGGATCCCGTGGCACCGTAGGTGAGGGCGATGCCGTAGAGGAAGAGCGCGGATGAGAAACCGCCCAGGACGAAATACTTGAGGGCCGCTTCCCCGGAAGCGGTCGAGCGCTTCTCGAAGCCTGCCAGCACGTAGAGGGCGATGGAAAGGATCTCGAGCCCCAGGAAGATCACGATCAGATCTCCGGCGCTCGCCAGCAGCATGGCGCCCGTCGCCGAGAGCAGGAGAAGGCCCTGGAACTCGCCTGTGCCGAAGCGACCCTCGGACAGATAGGCCGAGCCGAGAAGCGTGCCCATGAAAGTAGTGGCTGAAATGGTCACCAGCAGGAAGACGGCAAAACCGTCGATGGTGATCGAGGAGGCGATCGCCCTATACGCCCCATGTTCCGCGAAATTCGCCCACATGGTCGCCGAATCAGCGAAGGCAAGCAGGGCCGTCAACGCAGCCAGCACCGAAGGGGTCCGGGTACCGCGCGTCGAGGGGAAGAGTGAGGTAGTAAGCATGACCACCAGCGCCCCGACCACGAGGATAATTTCCGGGCCGATCGCCTTGTAGGAGATGGTCGGGAAGGTGATCGCCGGTCCGGTGGCGATCGCTGCCAATAGGTGCTCCATGTGAGCCTCAGTTCCTTCCTGTTTGGACGTGCGCAGCCGCAGAGGGGCCCGGCTGGGCCGCCTGGACATGGGCGACAAGGGCGTCCACCGTCGGGCTTATGCGCGAGAGAATCGGCTGCGGATAAACGCCGAGCGCTATCACAATCACGATGAGCGGGACCAGCACCAGGATCTGCGGCCGCTTAAGGTCGACCGCCCGCTCCTCCGGAATCAGGCCCGGCTCCTTCGGGGTCCCGTGGAAGACCCTTTGATAAGCCCAGAGCATGTAAACCGCGCCTATGACAACGCCGGAGGTACCTACAACCGCCCACCAGCGGTGAGTCGAAAAACCGCCAACGAGGATCAGGAACTCGCCCACGAAACCGGACAGGCCCGGAAGCCCGATCGACGACATGACGAACAACGTAAATATGCCGGCCAACACCGGGGCACGGGACTGCAGCCCTCCCAGGGAATCCATATCGAAGGCCCTGGTGGAATAGAAGAGGTAGCCGACCAGGAGGAAGAGCGCCGCAGTGTACACCCCGTGGTTGATCATCTGCAGCACGCCGCCTGCCACCCCTGCGCGGCTCAGACCGAAGATGCCGAGCACGATGAAGCCCATGTGGCTAAGGGAGGAGTACGCCAGCATCCTCTTGATATCGGTCTCCGCCGCTGCGACAATGCCACCGTAGATGATTCCGATCACCGCCAGGGTGAGCAGGAGCGGCCCGAAAGTCACAACCGCACGGGGGAAAAGCGTGAAGTCAAAGCGCAGAATTCCGTATGTGCCGAGCTTGGCCATGATGGCCGCTAGCACCACTACTCCCGCTGTCGGTGCCTGTCTATAGGCATCCGGCGACCAGGTATGGAAGGGAAAGATCGGCGCCTTGACCGCGAAGGCGGCCGTGAAGGCAAGGAAGAGCCAGTCCTCGGTGGTGGAGGAAAGATGGGTATGCGCCAGCTGGGAGATGTTGAAGGTCATCACGCCGGTCTGGCTGTCGTGGATGAAGACCAGCGACAGCATTCCCACCAGGAGAAGTGCGGATCCTAGGAATGTGTAAACGAAAAACTTGATGGCCGCCGCCCCGCCGCGCTCGTAGCCCCAGGACCCGATGAGGAAGTAGGTCGGGATGAGCGTCAGCTCGAAGGTGACGAAGAAGGCGAACAGGTCCAAGCTGGCAAAGCTGCCCATGCAGGCCGCCTCGAGCAGGAGCATCCAGGCCGCGAAGGAATGAGTGTTCACCTTTTCCTTGGCGCCCAGCAATGCCAGCGGGAAGATGATCGCGGTAAGGACTACCAGAAAAATAGAGATGCCGTCGACACCAAGCCGCCAGGAGATCCCAAAGGTGGGTATCCAGTTGTACGAGGAGACGCCCTGGTATCCGGCCACTCCGGGCTTGAACTGGACCGCAAGAACGATGGCCAGCACCGCCTCCACGACCGAGACGGCAATCGCCAGCGGATAGACCGCCTTGCCCCGCGCGCTCTTGGGAATCAGGGCCGCCACCAACGCCGCGATAGCGGGCAGCAGGACCAGCACTTGAAGCTCAGAACTCAATTTCCACCACCGCTATCCATCCAAAGAACTCAAGTGCACCCATTAGAAGCTCGCCCTTGTGAGAACGAATCCGAGAATCAGTACCACCCCGAAGGTGATCACCAGAGCGTAGGAGCGGACGTATCCGCTCTGCAATTTGCGAACCTGCCCGGCGGTAACCGCCACCAGCGTTCCAGTGCCTTTGACCGCTCCGTCGATCACCGCGTTGTCCACAACCGTGTTAGCCGAGTGCGCAAGAACCTGAGATCCGCCGGAGAACACCTTGTCCAGGAACATGTCGATACCCCACGCTTTGGCGAGGAACCGGGGTTCCAGAGATGGGTTCTCAGACCGCGAGGCCCATGCCCGCCACGCCAGCAGGATCCCGATTATCGCAAAGACCGCATCGCCCGCCTCCAGGATCACCCTGGTGCCGGTCCCGAAGCCAAGAGCCGCCTGCGCTGAACCGAAGACCGGAGTAAGCCAGTTGGTCAAGAAGTCCGTCGAGGAGCTGAAGCCAAGGTTGAGGACGCCCGCGATCACCGAAGCGCCAGCCAGTACCACCAGTGGCACGGTCATCACCGCCGGCGACTCATGGGGCTCCGGATGGTGATCGGAGCCGGCGAGCGCCTTGGCGTAGCGCGCGTCGCCGAAGAAGACCAGATAGACCTCGCGGCCCATGTAGTAAGCGGTTAGCACCGCGGTCAATGCGCCTAGAGCCCAAAGCCACGGGGACTTGGTATACGCGCCCAGTAGGACATCCCCTTTGGAGAAGAACCCGGAGAAGGGGGGCAGACCGGCAATGGAAAGCCAAGCGATGATAAAGGTGAAGCCGGTGATCGGCATCAGCTTGTAGAGCCTGCCCATCTTCTTGATGTCCTGTTCGTCATGAAGCGAGTGGATGACCGAGCCGGCCCCGAGGAAGAGGAGCCCCTTGTAAAAGGCGTGGGTGATCATCAGGAAGATCGCCGCCACGTAGGCCCCCGATCCAATACCGAGGAACATGTACTCCAGCTGGTAGCCCGTCGAGTAGGCGAGCACCTTCTTTATGTCGTTCTGGCTTGTGGCCGCGGCTGCAGCGACGAAGGCGGTAACCACGCCGAAGATCGCGATCACAGTCCCGGCCTCCGGGGAGAGGTGAAGTATGGGGGAGATGCGGGCCATCAGGTAGACACCCGCCGTGACCATCGTGGCGGCATGGATAAGCGCGGAAACCGGGGTCGGGCCCTCCATGGCATCCACCAGCCAGACAAAGAGCGGGATCTGCGCCGACTTGCCGGCTGCACCGAGGAAGAAGAGTAACGCGATGGCCGTGGCATCCGTTGAGGAGATGGCCCCGTGATGCGCAGCGCTGAACGCGCCCGTGTAGGTCAACGTCCCGGTGACCTTGAAGAGCAGGAACATGCCGACCATGTAGCCAAAGTCGCCGATTCGGTTGACGATAAAGGCCTTCTTACCCGCCGAAGCCGCCGTGTTGCGATGGAACCAGAAGGAGATCAGCCAGTAGGAGCAGGCCCCCACGCCTTCCCAGCCGAGGAAGGTCAGGACGAAGTTGTTGGCGAGAACCAGGGTCAACATCGAGAAGACGAAGAGATTCAGGTAGACGAAGAAGGTCCTGAACCGCGGGTCGTGGTCCATGTAGCCGATGGAGTAGGCGTGAATCAGCGTGGCGACGCCCGTAACGAAGAGAATCATCGCCGCCGACAGGGGATCTAGATAAAAACCCCAGGAGATCTTCAGCCCGGCCACCTGGAACCAGGTGAAGAGATCGCCCGTCTGCACGCGCGGGGCAGCGAGGGATAGCAGGTGCAGGTACTCGACAATGGCGATAACGAAGGCGCCGCCGACCATCGCCGTCGCCAGCCACCCGACTAGTCGCTTGGGCAGGTAGCGCCCGAAGAGCAGGTTGATGGCGAAGCCGAGGAGCGGTAGCCCCGGTATCAGAAAGACAAGTCCCCGCATGCTAACCCTTCAAGATGTGTAGATCGTCGGCGGTCGCACCCAGGCGCCGGCGGAAGATGGAGACGATGATGCCGAGACCGACGACTACCTCTGCCGCCGCCACGACGAGCACGAAGAACACCATCACCTGGCCGGCCACGTCTCCCAACATCCGCGAGAATGTAACAAAGGTCAGGTTGACCGCGTTCAGCATCATTTCGATGCACATGAACATCACTATGACGTTTCGCCTGACCAGCACGCCGATTATGCCCAGCGAGAAGAGCACCGCCGCCAGGATCAAGTACCAGCTTCCGGGGACGCTCACCTGTCCACCGCCTTTCCTTGGACCGCTTCGGAGTTCTCCTCCTCGGCGTTGGCCGTAACCACGCGCCGTGCCAGATAGACCGCAGCCAGCACCGCAATGACCAGCAGGACCGCCGTCGCTTCGAACGGCAGCAGATAAGCGGAGAAGACCTCGGCCGCAATCTTTTGCACGTTGTTGTAGGAGTTGCCCACCGGCGCGTTCGCCGCATGTGCGCCGGTCGCCCAGGTGGTTCTTGCCAGGAGGAGAACCTCGGCCAGGCCGACGACGCCGGCTACGGCCGCGAGCGGCCGCTGACCGCGCAGGAATTCACGGCCGAAGACCTCTCGCCTGTCCACGCCGAGCAGCATGATGACGAACAGAAAGAGAACGACGATCGCACCCGCGTAGACGATGACCTGCACCGCCGCCAGGAACTGGGCGTCCTGCTCGATGAAGAGGATCGCTATGCCAAACATGGTGAGCACCAGCGAGAGCGCCGAGTGCACCGGGTTCCGCGAGGTGATCACCCCGAAGGCGCCCGCGAGCACGATTAGCGCCGCGGCGACGAATGTGATGAGGTCAGGCTTGGCGATTGCCGCCGCAAACATGGAAGGCTCCATCACCGGACCCTCCCGCCCGCCTTGCGCGGAATCCGATCGGCCTTCACTACGCGAATCATGAACTCTGGCGACGCCTTCTCGGGCGGAAGATCGCTCTGCCCGCGCTCAGGCGCGCGCGTCCCGTATCCGAGCTCATTCGACCAATGGACCACGCCTTCGTAGTCAGGGTCGCCGGAAGGCGACGTTGCCCGCATCCAGCCGGAACTCAGGTCGTCGTCGCCGTCGTGCCAGTCCTCCCAAGGCATCCGGCGCGCCTTGCCCTCGTCGTCGACCACCAGTTCCGCCTTCGTGTAGATGGCATCCTCTCGCGATGTGAAAGAGAACTCGAAGAGCTTGGACTCGGTTATCGCCTCGGTCGGGCACGCCTCCACGCAGAGATCACAGTGGATGCACCGCAGGAAATTGATCTCGTAGACAAAGCCGTAGCGCTCGCCCGGCGAGACCGGATCCTCGATGGGATTGTCCTTCCCACGCACGTAGATACAGCCCACGGGGCACACGCCGGCGCACAGCTCGCAGCCGATGCACTTCTCCATGCCGTCCTCGTACCTGTTGAGCACGTGGCGGCCGTGGAAGCGTGGCGGCTTCGGCCGCTTCTCTTTCGGATACTCGGTAGTGATCCGGGGCTCGGCCAGCTGCTTGAACGTGACCTTGAACCCCTTTAAGCCGTCAAGTACACCCATTCGGCATCAATCTCCCTCTGGGCGGATCGGATCCGCCGCCGGTAGCTTGCGGAAGGTCATGATGACCTCGGCCTCGGAGCCGGTCTCGCGGCCGATGGTGATCGCCCGATAGAGGACTGCACCAGCCGCGGCGAAGATGACGAAGAGTACCAGGCCATAGACCCGGCTCACCTGCATCCCCGCGACCACCAGTAGCCAGGCCAGCGCAACGGGAATGAGCAGCTTCCACCCCAGGTCCATCAACTGGTCGTAGCGGAGGCGCGGCAATGCAGCTCGAACCCATACGTAGAAAAACAGGAACGCCCCCGTCTTGATCAAGAACCACAGGATGGGCCAGATGAACGACGGCCCGCCCAGGTTGGGTCCGTCGGGTCCTCCCAGGAAGAGCGTGACGATCACGGCCGACATTGTGATGGCGTTCATGAATTCCGACAGGAAGAAAAGGGCGAAGCGGATCGAGGAGTACTCGGTCACGTACCCGCCCACCAGCTCCTGCTCGGCCTCGGTAAGGTCGAACGGTGGCCGGTTCAGCTCTGCGGTTGCGGCCACCAGGAAGATCAGGAACGGGACCACTCCGAGGCGGAGGATGTTCCACTGCGGAAAGATGTGGAAGAACGAGCCGGCCTGGGAGGTGACGATGGCTCTGGTGCTCAGCGATCCGGTCAGAAGCACCACCGCCGCCACCGATAGGCCCATGGCCGCCTCGTAGGAGACCATCTGTGCCGAGGCGCGCACCGCGCCGAGAAGCGGATACTTGGAGCCCGAAGACCAGCCCGCAAGCATTGTTCCGTAGACCGAGATGGAAGACATGGCCAGCAGCAGCAGGATCCCTATGGGGGGATCGGCAACCTGCAGCTGCACCGTATGCCCGAAGATGTGGACGACGCCTCCCACAGGAATGATCGTGAATGCGACCAGGGCTGGCACCAGGACCAAATACGGCGCGAGCTTGAAGGCGAAGCGGTCCGCCTTATCCGGGATCAGGTCCTCCTTGAAGAAGAGCTTGATGCCGTCCGCCAGCGTCTGCAGCAGGCCCCAAGGGCCAGCTCGGTTGGGCCCGATACGGTTCTGCATATCCGAAATCAGCTTGCGCTCGAACCAAATCACGAGCATCACCGCGACCATCAACGCCGCGAAGGCGACCAGCACCTTCACCAGGACGATGATGACGACGCCAATCGAGATATGGCCGAGAAAGAGCGGGTCCTGACCCATCAGTTACTCCCCACTTTCACGTGCGTGGCCCAAGTGCCTGACTTGACCAGCAAAAGAAGGTTGGCCCCGTCGCCCAGCCTTCCTAGAACCACCCCATCAGGCAGAGATTTGTCGGACTTGGCGACCACGGCCACCTCCTCGCCGTGGTCTCCTCGCAGCTTGACCTCCGAGCCATCACTTTTGCCGATGGCCTCGAGAGTGGCGGGGGCTACCCGGATTTCCGCCTGGGCGGTCAGCTTCGAAAGGATGGGTGCCGCCGCCAGCTGGGCGGTGGGACGGTATAGGCGCCTTGTCAGGAGCAACCGCAGCCGCCCGTCGGCAGCCACGCTCACCGCGGCGGGATCGATGGAAACCTCGGGAAGCTGCGATCGAGGCGATGCCGGCGTTTCGGCTCCCGGCTCCGCGGCCGCAGCTCCCACCTCGGTGGCAAACGGCTTGGCGGGGCCCTGGTGATACGGAGCGACCAGCCCGGGAGTCGCGATCGGATCCAGCCTCCGAGGGCGCGCTCCTATCGAGATCGCTTTGCGCTCCAGCGGCACCACCAGCCCGTCCGGATAACGATTCGAAGCAAGCTCGGCGTAGGCCAGCCCCCTGTAAAGGGGGAGCTCCCGCGCCATCTCCGCGAAGATCTCCTCGGGCGCCGTCGGGCCGGAGGGCCTGCCAAGCTCGCGGCCGATCTCGGCGGCGATCAAATAGTCGGGCTTGGATTGCCCCTTTGGCACGATGGCCCGTCCGAGCCGGGTGACCCTGCCTTCGAAGTTCGTGGTCGTCCCGGCTGTTTCTCCATAGGCGGCGAGTGGCAGGAGCACGTCTGCGTAGGGCGCGGCGCCGCTCTCGAATGAGTCGATCAAAACGACGGTGGCATTCTCCAGAGCGGACTTCACCAAGGCCGTGTCCGGCATTTCGGACAGCGGGTCGGCTCCAAGAAGGAAGAGGAGCATGGGCTCATCCGCGGCGCGCGCAATGATTTCGCGGGCATCATCGGAGGGAGCCGTAGCCACCCGGCCAGGGAGCCACCCCGGCACCGCGCCGAGGTCCATGGCTCCGAAGATGTTGGCGCGCGAATTACCGAACAGGAACTTGGCTCCCGGCCACCTCCTGGAGGCCGAGGCGGCCAGGGCCGCATAGACGTCAGCGGGATCCGCGATGTTGGACTTGCCTACCAGGAAGACCGCTCCATCGCCCTGCTCGCCCGCCGCAGCAATCGCGGCTCCGAGACGCTCCGCGTCCGGGCCACCGCTTTGCAGCGCGAGCGCCAGGCGCGCGGCCGACAGGGGAAGGCGTTCGGCTGCCAAGGCAGAGATGGAGGTCTCGACCTCGGAAACCTCGACAATCCGCAACCCCTTCTTCACTGCGTCATTCAAGCGCAGGAAAAGGACGGGAAGTTCTTCTCGAACATCGGCACTCGCAACCACCAGCACCTTGGCCGCAAGCGCCTCCGCCAGCGTTGCCCGCGGAGTGGCGAACACCACCGAGGCGGGGACGCCACCATCCAGGTCGGCGTCGAAAAGGCTCGTCCCGATTGTCGTCTTGGCCAGCTTCACGAACGAATGAATGCCCTCATTGGTGAAGCCCGCCCCGCCAAGGAACGCGATGGATCCAGCCCCGTGGTCAGCCGTGAAGGTACGTATGTGCGCCCCGACGCGAGACATTGCATCGTGCCAAGAGACCTCGGCCATTTCAGAGCGATAACGCACCTTCGGCTCGACAAGGCGCTTTTCGGAGTCGAGCGACTCGTAGGCGAACCGGCCCAGGTCGCAGAGCCAGGAATTGTTGACAACGTCGGAGTCGATCCCCAGGAACCGGGTGACCTCGCCACGCGAGAACTGTACTGCCATTCGGCACCCGAACGAACACGCGGTGCAGGTGCTCTCGGCCTCTTCCAGGTCCCAGGGACGCGCTTTGAAGCGATAGGGACGCGCAGTGAGCGCGCCGACCGGACATATCTGAACGGTGTTTCCGGAGAAGTACGAAGTGAATTCGCCGTCCGGGAAGGTGCTTACCTCGCTGTTGTCCCCCCGTCCGGCAAAGTCTATGAACGGGTCGCCGGCCACCTCTCTGGCGAAGCGGACGCAGCGGTCGCACTGGATGCAGCGCTCGCGGTCGAGAAGCACCAATTTGGATATCTCGATCGGCTTCTCCCAGTGACGCTTCTCCTCCACAAAGCGGGATTCGCCCGGCCCGTAGGCAAGGGTCTGATCCTGCAGCGGGCATTCGCCACCCTTGTCGCAGACGGGGCAGTCAAGGGGGTGGTTCACCAGCAGGAACTCAAGTACACCGACCTGAGCCTTCTTGACCTTCTCCGATTTGGTGATCACTTGCATACCTTCGGTCACCGGAAGGTAGCAGGACGGCTGAAGAGAGAAGCCCCGGGGCCCGGACACCTCAACCAGGCACATGCGGCACATACCCACCGCGCGCATGCGGGGGTGGTAGCAAAAGCGCGGAATGAACGTCCCGGCCCGCCCGGCGGCCTCGATGATTGGCTCCCCCGGCATTGCCTCGACCTCGACGCCGTCCACCGTGATGTGGACAACGGCAGGCGTCTCAGGGTTACTCATAAGGGCAACCACCCTCCTTGATATGTACTAGGAATTCGTCCCTGAACATCCGGATTGCCGAAGCCACCGAGGACGGAATCGATGGTCCGAGCACGCAGATCGTCGTCTGCTGCGGGGGCCAGGTGAGGCCCGGGGCGATGTTGTCGCATGCATCGAGCAAAAGGTCCAAGTCCGCTTCACGGCCCGACCCCAGCTCGATCCTCTGCATCATCTTCTCGATCCACCCGCTTCCCTCCCGGCAGGGAGTGCATTGTCCGCAGGACTCGCGCCAAAAGAACTTGGTTATGCGCCAAGCGGCGCGAACCATGCAGGTGTGATCGTCCATCATGACGATCGAGCCTGAGCCGAGCATCGAACCCGCCTTGGCCACGTCGTCCTGGCTGAGTGCCATGTCGAGCTGATCAGGGCCGAACCAAGGGGCGGATACGCCGCCAGGAATGAAAGCCTTGACCTGCCTGCCCAGGCGCATGCCTCCGCCGTACTCGGGGCGCTCCACCAGCTCACGGAAGCTCAACTTGGCCATCTCGACCTCGTAGTTGCCGGGGCGGTTGACATGCCCGGCCAACGCGAAGATGCGCGTCCCGGTCGAGCGTCCGACGCCAAGCGCCGCGAAGGATGCTCCGCCGTTGTTCACGATCCAGGGGATGTTGGACATTGATTCGACATTGTTGACGATGGTGGGCTCTCCGTAAAGGCCCATTACCGCGGGGAAGTAGGGAGGCTTGATGCGTGGAAAGCCCCGCTTCCCTTCCAGCGATTCGAGGAGTGCGGTCTCTTCGCCACAGATATAGGCGCCGGCGCCGGGATGGACCACGAGGTCCACCGAGAACCCGCTGCCGAAGATGTTGCGGCCGATCGCCCCATGGGCGTATGCCTCGTTGACGGCGGCCTGCAGCCTCTCCAGACCAAGGGCGAACTCACCACGCACGAAGATAAAGGCACGCGCCGCCCCTACGGCATAGGCGGAGATCAGGGTCCCCTCGACGATCTGGTGCGGATCGTTCTCGATCAGCATGTGGTCCTTGAACGTGGCCGGCTCGGATTCGTCTCCGTTGATGACCAGATAGCGGACCGGTGCGGGCTTGAGCATGCTCCATTTGCGCCCCACCTCGAAGCCCGCGCCTCCGCGGCCTAGAAGGTTGCTCTTTGATACCTCATCGGCCACCTGCTCCGGAGTCATCGAGGTCAGCGCCTTGCGCAGGGCGGTGTAGCCACCGGTGGCCAGATATGTCTTGATTCCCCAGGACTCCTCCAGGCCGACGCGGGAGGTCACGATCTTGGGAACCGGATCTGTCTGGGTCATCAGTTCCCCTCCTTGGCCTTGGCCGCATCGGCCGCGGCCTTGCGCGCAGCCTTGGCCTTGTCCATCTCCCGCCGCTCCGCAAGAACCTCGTCCAGCGGCACCTCTATGCCGTTCTCACGTTGTACGCGGATAAGGGTCCCGTGCGGGGGGACAACGCCGTCGTACTCGCCCGCCCGGAGCTTGGCGGTGAGGTCATCGAAGCTCTCGCCGGTCAGGGGCCCGAAGAAGCGATAGTTAACCTGGACAGCCGGTGCCTTGTCGCAGTGCGCCACGCACTCGACCTCCTCAAGGGTGAACATGTCATCCTCGGTGGTGCCTCCGGCTGGGACGCCAAGCGCCCGCTCGGCATGCTCGAGCAGATCGCCGCCTCCCTGCAAGAGACAGGCGATGTTGGTGCATACGCCGACCAGATACTTGCCCACAGGCTCTGTGTGGAGCATGTCGTAGAAGCTTGCCGTCCCGTAGACCTCTGCGGGGGTTGTTCCGGTCAGCTCGGCGATCTCCTCCATGAAGGGCCGAGTGAGATAGCCTGCCTCCTGCTGGGCCAGATGGCACAGGGGGATCAGGGCGCTGCGGCGCTCTGGGTACAGCGCTATCAGGCCCTCGGCTCTAACTCTCATATCAGGGCTGAAAGCACCCATTAACGGTCCACCTCTCCCATGACCGGGTCGACTGAGGAAATGATCGCCACCGCATCAGCGACCAGGCCACCATGCATCATCACCGGCAGCGATTGGAGGTTCACGAAGGACGGGCCGCGGATGTGCATACGATACGGCTTGGCCGTGCCATCCGAGACCATGTAGCAACCCAGCTCACCGCGTGGCGATTCGATCGCTACGTAGGTCTCGCCGGGCGGGACCTTGAGACCTTCGGTGAAGAGCTTGAAATGATGTATCAAGGCCTCCATCGATTCGTCGATCCGCTTGCGCGGCGGAGGGGTGACTTTCTTGTCGAGCACCCGGTACGGGCCGGAGGGCATCTTTTCCAGGATCTGGGCGACGATTCGTACCGACTCGCGTAGCTCGGCCAAACGCACTGCGTAGCGGTCGAAGGTGTCTCCAACGCTTCCAACGACGATGTCGAACTCGACCTGGTCGTAAGCGAGGTAAGGCATTTGCTTGCGCAGGTCCCATGCCACGCCGGTGGACCTGAGCACCGGTCCGGTGGCCGACAGCGCCAGCGCCTGCTCCTGCGTCAGGATGCCGACGCCCTCGGTGCGCTGGCGAAAGATCGGCTGGCCGGTCAGCATGTCGTCGTACTCGTCCAGGCGTCGAGGAATCGACTGAACGATGGCCAGCACGTCGTCCTCCCAGCCATCGGGCAGGTCCGCCGCCACGCCTCCGGGACGGATGTAGTTGTGATTCATCCTCAGGCCGGTCACCTTCTCGAAGAAGGAGAGAATCAACTCACGGTCGCGGAATCCGAAGATCATCATCGAGGTTGACCCAAGGTCCATGCCGTTGGTTGCCATCCACATCAAGTGCGACGAGATGCGGTTCAACTCGGACATGAGCATGCGAATCCAGGTGGATCGCTCGGGAACCTCGATCCCCGCCAACTCCTCGACGGCAAGGGAGAACACCAGTTCGTTGTGGAGCGGAGACAGGTAGTCCATGCGCGTCACGTTGGTGGAGCCCTGTATGTAGCCGAGCCCCTCCGCGGTCTTCTCCATCCCGGTGTGGAGGTAGCCGATGACCGGCTTGGTGCGAAGCACCGTCTCGCCCTTTAGCTCCATCATGAGCCTCAGGACGCCGTGCGTCGAAGGGTGCTGGGGGCCCATGTTTATGATCATGGTCTCGTCTTCGGCGATCTCGACGTCTATGTCCCCGGCGTCGACGACGACACCCTCCGCAAGGCGAAGGACCGCGCCTTCCTCCAGGGTCAGCTCGTCAGGCGCGGTGAGGTCGCGCCCGCCCATCTCCTGCGGTCCCTCAAAGGTCTCCTCGGAGAACTCTTTGGCGGTCTCGTTGTTCTTGATTTCCTCGTCAGCCATGCTTCTGTACCGCTATCTGATCGCCGGGGAGTGCTTGAACTGCACGGGAACGCGCTCCGCCGAATAGTCCTTGCGCAGAGGATGGCCCTCCCACTCCTCCGGCATGAGAATCCTGGTCATGTCCGGGTGGCCGGCGAAGACGATACCCATCAGGTCGTAGGCCTCCCTTTCCATCGCCTCGGTGCCGGGATAATGGTGGAAGAGCGTTGGAGCCGAAGGGTCGGTCTCGGGCACCTGCACTCGGACGCGGATACGCGACCGGAGCTTCACCGAGGTGAGAATGACGACGACCTCGAAGCGCTCAGCCTGCACGCCCTCGGGAAGCGCACGATCGAACTGCTCGAGATAGTCGACCGCGCAAAGGTCCGAGCAGTATTCGTAACCGGACTTCTTGAGCTCGCCGATCAGCTCGTAGTACTGCTCCCTGGTCGGGAAGTACGTGCCGGCCTCGCTCTTGATCACCTCGTCGATCATTTCTTGCCCACTATCTTCACGGAGGCTCCGGCCGCCACGACCTCCCTGGACAGGACGCCGGCCTGCTCCAGGTGGATTCCCTCGCCCTCGCCCTTGTGCCGCGTAATGGCGCCGGTACGGATCTTCTCGTGCAAAGTGAGGATGGCGTGAATCAGGGTCTCAGGCCCAGGAGGGCAGCCAGGCGCGTAGACGTCCACAGGCACGATCTGGTCTACGCCCTGTACCACCGCGTAGTTGTTGAAGAGGCCGCCCGTCGATGCGCACACGCCCATGGAGATGACCCACTTGGGCTCCATCATTTGGTCGTATACCTGGCGGAGAACCGGCGCCATTTTCTGGGAGACCCGGCCGGCCACGATCATCAGGTCCGCCTGCCTGGGAGAAGCGCGGAAGACCTCCATGCCAAAGCGGGCCAGGTCGAAATCGCCCGCCCCGGCGGACATCATTTCGATTGCGCAGCAGGCAAGGCCAAAGGTCGCCGGCCACACGCTATTGCGGCGCGCCCAGCGCACCAGGTTCTCTATGTTGCCGGTCAGGAAATTATGACTCAGATCCTCTAGACCCACGGACTACCTCCTCGAGGCTGGATCGGTTGCGGGAGCCGCTGCCAAGGCGTGGAGGCAGCGGCGCGGTGCTTGGGCGGCAGGGCGGTTAGGCGGCCTCGTCATTGCCGGAAACTCTCTTGATGGTGGAGGTCGCGGTCCGCTGCGGGTAGGTCTCCTGCAGTTCGTAGCGCTTGGCCGGTCCCCAGTCGAGTGCGCCGTTTGAAATCAAGTAGACGAAGGAGACGAAGACCACCCCGGCGAAGACCACCATCTCGGAAAGGCCGAAGGTACCAAGCTGCCTGAAGACCACCGCGAAGGGGTAGAGGAAGACGATCTCGATATCGAAGATGATGAAGATCATCGCTATCAGATAGAAGCGCACCGGGAAGCGGGAAGCCGGTTCCAGGCGTGGAATTATGCCGCACTCGTACGGGGCGGACTTGGCAAGATTAGGGCGCTTGGGCGCAAGCAGCCCCGAGGCGACGAACGAGCCCGTGGCAAAAAGCGCCCCAAGCACAAGCATGATCAAGATCGGCAGATACGGCGCCATCGCTAAAACATCACCTCAGACCATTGCAGTGGCATACCTGGAGCCCCTCGCAGCCGCGCGCGCAGACGATACGCAATGTCACGTACCGTACAAAGGCTTCCTCATATTGTTTAGCACCAACCTAAACGTTGTTGCCAAACGGGTCTTGGCTGCGCAGACGGTCTCGTGAGGCCCCAGAGTCCATGCCAAGATAGCATTTGCCCAGTAAGTGATTATCGCGCTTTGCGCCGATTCACCCGTTGGGGGGATCAGGCCGCCACTAGGGCGTCCGGTGCCGGCGTTGGTCAGAGGAGCTATGCAGCAGACGTGTGACGTACTCATTGTCGGTGCTGGGCCCGGAGGTGCGTCATGCGCTTACTGGCTCGCCAAACTAGGGGTCTCGGCAGTCGTTGTCGAGAAAAAGGTCTTCCCCCGTGAAAAGACGTGTGGCGACGGCCTGACCCCGCGCAGCGTCCACCAGCTCGAGCAGATGGGGATGTCGGGCTTCCTGCAGTCCCAGCACCGCTACAAAGGGCTGCGCACCATCGCATTCGGGCACGAGATGGAGCTCAACTGGCCCCAGCACCCCGAGTTGCCGGACTACGGCTACGTGGTGAGCCGCCACGACCTCGACGGGGCCGTGGCCGATAACGCGGTCGAGGCCGGCGCCACCCTCATCCAGGGGGCCGAGGCAGTCGAGGCCAAGAGGGGTCCTCAAGGCGATGCCGCCTCGGTCACCGTCAAATCCAAGGACGGCACCACCACCGAATACCTTCCTCGCTTCCTGGTGGTGGCAGACGGCTCTAACTCTCGGATCGGCAGGCAGCTCGGTGCGTCCCGGGACCGGTCTTTGCCCATGGGCCTGGCACTTCGCGGATACTTCAATTCCCCCCTCTCCGATGAGGGCCTCATCGAGTCCCATCTCGATATCCGCACCCCCCAAGGAGAGGTCATGCCTGGATACGGCTGGATCTTCCCCATGGGTGACGGCAGGGTCAACGTCGGAGTGGGCATACTATCCACCCTCGGCCGTTGGAAAGAGGTCAACACCACCAAGGTGTTGGAGGCCTTCGTCGCCACTGCGCCGCCCCGGTGGAAACTCGACTCCTCCGACCCGATCTATGTCGGCACCGGAGGAAAGCTGCCGATGGGCTTCTCCGTGGGTCCACGCGTGGGCCCCAACTTCGTCATCGTGGGCGACGCCGCCGGATCGATAAACCCTTTCAACGGCGAGGGGATCGCCTACGGCTACGAGACCGGCCGCCTGGCCGCTGAGGTCATCGCCGACGCGCTCGCGCTGGACGACTCGAGCGTACTGCGGCGCTACGAGCGCGACCTGGATGCGCGTTACGGGGACTACTACCGGATCGCGAGGACCTTCGTGGGCCTGATCGGGCATCCCGCGATCATGCACACAGTCGTGTCGGCGGGCATACGGTCCAAGATGATCATGGACCCGGTAATGCGGGTAATGGCCAACCTAATGAACGAGGGCCATTACGGACCTGCTGAAGTGCTCTACAGGGCTGGCATTGCGGGCCTGGCGGCCAAGGACAGGCTGGATCCCATATGGCAGGCCGGCAAATCGCTGGCCGGCACAAGTCGCAGGCGCTAGGCCCGCCGAGAAGCACCCAGCTCGCGCCACCCGCAAGACGAGGGCACGGGCGAACGGCGGTTTCCTTTCCCTGCCCTCTCCGGCCTCCAGCAGCTACCCTTCGGCAATCTCGCCGGCGGCACCACCAGCGATGTCTATCGTCCACTCGATGTCGTCCCAGCTATGGGCAAGGGAAGGGAAAATGACCTCGTACGCTCCGGGCGCAAAGGCGACCCCGCGGCGAAGCATGGCGTGGAAGAACTTCGAATACAGCCCATGAGCGGCTGCTTCTCGAGAATCGGCGTAGTTCTTGACCGGTGCCTTCACGAAGTAGAGGCCGACCAGGGGACCGAACGTGGGCGCGGAGGCCTCCAGTCCAACCGCCTCGAGCACCTTCACCAACCCGTCTGCAAGCGCCTTGGCGCGACCTTCCAGCATCATGTAGCTCGAATCATCCAAAGCTGACAAGACCGCGATTCCCGCCGCGGTCGCCACAGGGTTGCCCGAGAGGGTCCCCGCTTGGTAAACGGGTCCGAGAGGCGCAAGCTTCTCCATTACCTCGCGGCGGCCCCCGAAGGCGCCAATGGGAAGGCCCCCTCCGATCACCTTGCCAAAGGTCCAGAGATCCGGGCGAACGCCGAGCCTCTCCGAGGCCCCGCCCTTGGCCACTCGGAATCCGGTGATCACCTCGTCGAAAATGAGGAGCGCGCCGACGCGATCACACTCCCTGCGCAGGCCCTCCAAAAATCCCGGCTCGGGCAGTACCAAGTTCATGTTGGCCGCGACAGGTTCCACGATCACCGCCGCGACGCTCTCATCAAGTTCGGGGACGCTGTTGTACGGGACCACCACTGTGTCCGCCACCGCAGTGGGCGAGACGCCGGCCGAATCTGGAAGGGCAAGCGATGCCACACCGCTGCCGCTACCCGCCAGCAGGCCGTCAGAGTGGCCGTGGTAGCAACCGTCGAACTTGACGATGCGGCTGCGCCCGGTGAAGCCACGCGCCACCCTAAGTGCCGACATCGTGGCCTCGGTGCCGCTCGAACAGAGACGGACCATCTCGCACCCGGGCACGCGCTCGGTGACCAGCTCGGCCAGCTTTACCTCCCCCGGGGTTGGCGCCCCGAAGGTAGCCCCCATGCCCGCAGCCTTGACAATGGCCTCCACCACTCGCGGATCGGCATGCCCGAGTATTGATGCCCCGTAGGACTGTACATAGTCCAGGTAGCGTCGGCCCTCGACGTCGTAGACCCAGGCGCCCTGGCCCCGCTCGACAAAGTAGGGCGTCCCGCCACCCACCGATTTGAACGCTCGCACAGGCGAGTTGACCCCGCCAGGAATGAGCTCGCAGGCTCGATCGAAGTACTCCTGATTGGTCGAGTAGTGCACTTGGGCGCCTCCGGCTCGGGAATGTTCGGCGATTTGGCCTGGAAACCGATTCTAGGAGCCGAGGGTACGGGCGGCTCTGGCGCACCGCCCGTCGTCCCAAGGTG
This sequence comes from Actinomycetes bacterium, assembly GCA_021795585.1. Lineage (GTDB taxonomy): Bacteria > Actinomycetota > Acidimicrobiia > Acidimicrobiales > Acidimicrobiaceae > Acidithrix. The sequence goes on from JAJYPE010000004.1 coordinate 27,475, forward strand.
TGCCAGGATGAATATCATGCGCGGTACGTCGAGATTGGCGGTCCTGGTTTCCACCTCGGTGCTGGCCGCCTCCTGTGGAGGGGCCCCCGCGCCGGCCGCTAAGAGCGTGGGTCTTCCCACCAAGGCTCCGCAGGCCAGAATCGTATCGACCGGCCCGTGCCTGGTCGTGGGGAGCAAAGGTCCGCCTGCGATAAACGGCTCTCGAACGCCTCTCAAGATAGGAGCAAGCCCGCGCTCAGCCGTGGTGATATGGGTGCCGGGCATGAACGCAAGACCCTGCCGAGCTGAATTGACCAGGCTCGGAAAGACACAATCGAGAGCCCTCGCCATCGCAATCGACGCCGCACCGCTGTTTCCAAGCGGGGTGCTAAGTTGCCCGGCCGACGACGGGGGCGCAGCCGACGTCTACTTCGCCTACCGAGGAACGCCCTCTGTCGTCAACGTGTGGATCTCACTGGCCGGCTGTCGTTCCGTCAACGTCTTGAACCGATGGCCCCGCCGGGTTGACTCGTCGATCACGGACGTGCTGCGCACCGGCGCTCCACGGGCCTGGCGGCGTTACCTTGGGGGATGAATCAGGCGGCATCCACCTCAGACGGGAATCAGCCTACGAAAGCACCGCGGCCAGGTCATGGGTGAAATAAGTCAGGATAAGGTCCGCGCCCGCACGCTTGATGGCGGTCAGCTGCTCCAACGCGACCGCCTGGCCATCGATCCAGCCTTGGGCCTCAGCCGCGCGCACCATGGCGTATTCGCCCGAGACCTGGTAGGCCGCGATAGGTATCGAAACCGCAGGGCGGAGGGCGGCGATGATGTCGAGATAGCTGGACGCAGGCTTGACCATTACCGCGTCGGCACCCTGGGCAATGTCCAGCTCCACCTCGGTGACAGCTTCGCGCGCGTTGCGGAAGTCCTGCTGGTAGCCCTTGCGGTCCCCGCCGTTGGCAATGGTGACGTCGACGGCATCCCGGAAGGGGCCATAAAACGCGGAGGCATACTTCGCCGAGTAGGCAAGGATGCCGACACCGGTAAAACCCTCTTCATCAAGAGCCGCACGGATGACGCCCACCTGGCCGTCCATCATCCCTGAAGGCGCCACCAGGTCGACGCCGGCGCGCGCTTGGGCGATGGCCATCTGTGCATAGAGCTCGAGGGTCCCATCGTTGTCGACGCATCCACGGTCATCGAGAATCCCGCAATGGCCGTGGTCCGTGAACTCGTCGAGGCAGAGATCGGCCATGACCACGGCGCTCTCCCCAAGGTGGCCCTTGAGGGCGGAGATGGCGCGCTGGGTTATGCCCGCGGATGAGTAGCCCTGGCTCCCGACGGGATCCTTCTCCTCCGGCACGCCGAAAATCATGAACCCCTTGACACCGAGTCCCGCCAGGCGCTCAGCCTCCTTAAGGAAAGAGTCGATGGTGTGCTGGTAGATCCCCGGCAGCGAGGCAATCGGCAGTGGCTCGGTGGCGCCCTCCTTGACGAAGAAGGGCGCGATCAGGTCATCTACCCCGAGACGGGTCTCCGCCACCAAATCCCGAAGGGCCTGGGAGGCGCGAAGGCGGCGGGGGCGGCGCTGGATATCGAACATGGACATCAATTTTAGGCCACGCCATCTCGTTCGGCAGCGGCACTACTCCTCGCCACCGGCCCGCCCGGCTCCGTTACCGGAAAACGCTAGCTCCAGCGCTTGGACGAGGCCGTCTATATCATGGACGTCGGCCGTCGCCGCCACGACGAGTCCCGCCCCTTCCGCGGCGGCAGTGGTGACAGGGCCGATCGAAACAACAATCGAGGGCACGGCCTCCAGTCCGTAGACCTCCAGGAATGCGGTCACCGTGGAGGGCGAGGTGAAGCAGATCGCGTCGGCGGTACTCACCTCGGCACGTTCGGCACCGTCGGGATGGAAGGGGAGAGTTTGATAACCCTCCACCGCATGCACCCGCACACCTCTGGCGGCCAGGCCCTCCGCCACCACCTTGCGCGCCTGCCGCGCCTGCACGAGCAAAACGGCCCCATCGCCGGCCGGCAACTCCTCCGCCAGGGCCTCACCTATGAAGGTGGAAGGGACGAAGTCGACGCCAAACCCATGGGATTCGATTGCGCGCCGCGTCGCCGCGCCAATGGCGGCAATGCGGACGCCATCTGGCAGGCGGCCGGCGCCAAGCCGCGAGAAAAGAGCCTCCACCCCGTTTGCCGAGGTGAAGACGATCCATTCGAAGTCCGCCAGGTCTGCAATGGCTAATTCAAGGCTGCGACCTTCATCGGAAGGTGGCCCGATACGGATCACCGGAGCGGAAATGACTTCGGCACCAAGGGCGCCCAAACTCGCGGCAAGCTTCCCCTGTTGCTCCATAGCCCTGGTGACGACCACGCGCATGCCGTAAAGGGGGCCGGATTCGAGGCCGTCGGTACTTGCAGGGCGGATATTGCCCGGCGATGGCGGATTCCCTTCCACACTCGCCAAGCTATCCGGCTGCCCCACCGGGGGCGAGAGGCTGTGCCTCGGCCAGCAATTCAGCTCCGCCTTCCGCAAGCAGGCGCTTGCCGAGCGAAGAACCTACGTGGACGGCGTCAAGCCCTCGCTCCGTTGCCTCCACCAGGCGCATGCCGTCCAGTGAGGAAATCATCGCGTAGATTTCGACCGACCCCTCGTACCAGCGCGCGTGCGCCCCAACGGGGAGCGTGCAACCGGTTCCGAGCTCCGCAAGCATCGCGCGCTCAGCGGTAACCTCGACAGCCGTGGCGCGGTCGTCGATGGCTGCTGCCACCTCGAGCATTTGCGCGTCCCCGGTGCGGGCCTCGACCGCGATAGCGCCTTGGGCCACTTGAGGGCAGAATTCCCCGATTTCGAAGATCTGGTCCGCCAGGCCACCCAATCCCAGCCTTTCCAGGGCCGCATAGGCAACCATCACGGCAGCGGCGCCCTGACGGCGCTCCAGACGGCTCCGGATATTTCCTCGGGCATTCACGATCTGGAGATCCGGCCGCTTGCGCAGCAGGAGGGCGCGCCGCCGAGCTGAACCGGTGGCGACTACGGCTCCGCTGGGCAGCTCCGCCAAGCGGGCCCCAACCAGCGAGTCGCGCACGTCTCCGCGGCGGGGAAACGCCACGATGGACAGACCATCAACCTGGGCTGACGGCAGGTCTTTGGCCGAATGGACCGCGAGGTCCGCATCGCCGCGCAGGAGAGCCGACTGGACTTCCTTGACGAATACGCCCTGTCCGCCGATAACCGCGAGTGGGCTATTAAGGTCGCGGTCCCCTTGCGTCGTCACCGGAACGAGCTCGTAGGCAGCACCAAGGGCTTCGCCGATGGCTCGAGCCTGCCACAGGGCCAGCTCGCTTTGCCGAGTCCCGATCCTGATGGGCCGGGTCACAGATCGAATAGGTAGCTGAGCGCCTCAGCCAGCCTCTCCGCCCTCTCCAAGTTCGTCTCGCGCAGGCGCGAAACGGGTTGGTGGAGGACCTTGGCCACGATCCCACCGGCCAGCGCTTCGATTGCCTTTACGTGAGCCGGATCGAGATCGGAGAACTTTGCCTGGAAACGGGCAAGCTCGGCAAGCTTGATGCTCTCGGCCATCTGATAGAACGACGCAATGGTCGGGGCGATGGACGCGTTCTGCGCGGCCCGTGAACCGAAGTCGGCGACTTCCACCTCGACGATCTCCTCGGCCAAGCCGACTTGGCTCCGCCGAAGCTGCATCTGGGTGTTCAGGTAGGCGTAGACCGACTCCAGGTCGAGAAGGGAGACGCTTGCGAGGTGCGCCAACTCAGGGTCCACGTTGCGTGGCATGCCCAGGTCGATCAGGACCAGGTCGCCGCCTGGCTCCTCCTTGGCGATAAGCGAGGCGACCGCCTCCTTTTCCACCAGGTAACTCGTTGATCCAGTGGCGAATACCGCAGCGTCGTAGCGGGCAAGGTTGGCCAAGGCGAACTCAAGCGGCACGCTCTCGGCTCCCAGCAGCAATGCGACTTGCTCGGCACGGTTGCCTGTGCGGTTTGCCAGATGAACCTGCACCCCTTGCTCCACCAGCGCTTGGGCCACCTTGGAGCCGATGTCGCCGGCTCCGATGACCAGCGCCCGGGTTAGCCCTGGCCGAACTTGGGTCAGTAGTTCCGTAGCCGCATAGGCGGACGAGGTCGTGCCCCTCGAGATTCCCGTCTCGGTACGCACCTTCTTGCCCACCTCCAGCGAGCGCTGGAAGAGGCGTTCCAGATAGGAGCCCGTGGTCTGCAGGTCGTGCGCCCTCACAAAGGAGCGCTTCACCTGCCCAATGATCTCCGATTCCCCAAGAATTTGGGACTCCAGCCCTCCGGCAAGGCGAAAAAGATGACGAATAGCGCCCGCGTCGTAGTAGACGTGCGCATACTTGGTGAGCTTCTCCTGTTCCACTCCCAGGGAATCGGCGAGCTTCGCGATGATTGCGTCGATTCCGGCGTGGAATGATCCAACCACCGCAAAGACCTCAGAGCGAGCACAGGTGGAAAGCAGCACCACTTCGTCAATGAGCTCCGACCCGGCAAGCGATTTGAGAGTTGGCTCGGACGCCATATCCGGAATGGCGAAACAGGAGAAGTCCTCCTCTTTCAATTCCGGCTGAGAAATTCCGACAGCTACGAGTGGCATTTGCTTATTTCACCCGCCGCACGGTGGAACCGGCAGGCTCCGGCCCGCTCGAGGACTGCGTAGCCGGGGGCCGGGCTACAAGCCTCATCCCCGATGTTCCTGACATCTGCGCTCGCTCCTCGCTTCCGCCGACCCCGCGTCCGAGGTTGGCCAAGTGCTATTTTCGGCGCTATTTGCACCGACAGGGCCGCGTGCGCACCCGTTTCCACGCGTCCCCTCGCGACTCCGAGTGGCGTTCAGGCCGCCGGCACCTTGCCGGTCGACAGCGGTGGAAGTCCCTGACGAACCCACCACGCCCGATAGAAGGGTGCCACACCGCCGGAATCCCGACGATCGCGTACCGCCCCTGCCGCTCGGAGCGACGAATCTTCGAATCAGATTCTATCGGGCCCTGCCACTCATCTATTAGCGCCATCTTTTGCGACCTGCCCACAGGCGTTGGGGGCCTGGCCGGCAAGGAGGATCGCGGCCTGGCCGCAGACCGCAAATTAACGACTTAGCACCATCGGTGGGCGGGCACCTTTGGCGCGGTCTAATTTTGAGGGCATGTTGGAGGTTGCCTCAGCCGCAATAGCCACGCTGGTAGGGCTGATTTTTGCGATGTCCACGTTCGAAAGGTGGCTCGCCAAGAGGCGTCGGCACGAGCTCGCCTGGTCAATCTCGCTTTCCATGTTCGCCGTCGCCGCCTTCGCACTCGCCCTCGGCGCCCAGATGGGATGGAGTCCGGTGGTCTTCAAGACCTTCTACGTGTTCGGGGCAATCCTGAACGTTCCGTTCCTCGCCCTGGGCACCGTATACCTCCACTTCGGCCAGCGAACAGGGGACAGAGTCGCTGCCGTGGTCGTGCTCCTGTCTTTCCTTGCCTTGGGCATAATGATCGCCACTCCGCTCACTCACCCGCTTCCGGTGCACCAGCTAGCTCAAGGATCCAAGGTGTTCGGTCCGCTGCCACGCATTTTCGCCGGAATCGGCTCGGGCCTCGGGGCGACCGTGGTCTTCGTCGGAGCGGTACTGTCATTCCTCCGCACCAACACCCGGAGGTTCCGGGTTTCCAACGCCCTGATCGCCATCGGGACCGCGATCACCGGCGCGAGTGGGTTGCTGAACTCGGTATTCGGCGCGATGACGGCATTCGCGGTGACACTGGTCATCGGCATCGCCGTGATCTACATGGGCTTCGTCGCTGCTACGACCGCGGCGCCACAGCCCAGAATTCCGACGGCCTGATTTTAAGCTTTGCCCAGCTCGACGCTTCGCTCGTAGCAGGCACGCACCCCGGCCCGAATACCGGCCCTGACTCCGGCC
>JAJYPE010000084.1 GCA_021795585.1 Actinomycetes bacterium
GAAACCTCGTCTACGGCCTCCAGATGAATGGGATCCACGGCCGGCCCCGGCGCCTGACGGGGGCTGCCAAAGCTTGCCTCGACGTGGCCTGTCGTGTCGTCGCACACCGAGGGTCAGGCTAGCTTTGGCTCCTTCGGGTGTCAAGGAACAGCAGGCCGGAAGATGGGCGCTCCCTTCATCTGCAGGTCTGGGCCTAGGCTGGGGTTCCGAGCGGGAGGGAGAGGTGATGCAACTCGGCATGGTCGGCCTCGGCCGAATGGGATCCAACCTGGTGAAGCGGATAATGGCCGCCGGGCACGAATGCGTCGTTTTCGACACCAACCCGGCTCCCGGCAAGGAGCTCGAGGCGCAAGGTGCGAAAGTGGCGAACTCGCTCGCCGACCTGGTCTCCAAACTCGATGCACCACGGGCGATCTGGGTGATGCTTCCCGCCGGTGAGATCACGGAGCAAGCCGTCTCCTCACTCGCCTCGCTGCTCAGCTCCGGCGATGCGGTAATCGACGGGGGCAACAGCTATTACCGGGACGACATACGCCGGTCCGAAAGCCTCGCAAAGTCCGGCATCGACTACCTCGACGTTGGAACCAGCGGAGGCATATGGGGTCTAACAAGGGGATACTGCCTCATGATCGGTGGGGCCACCCCGGCTTACGAGCGCTTGGAGCCGATATTTTCGGCAGTCGCCCCCGGCTTTGAGGCCGCCTCCCGCACCGACGGCCGCATCGGAGACCCATCCCCCGCAGAGAAGGGCTTCCTACATTGTGGTCCCAGCGGAGGCGGGCACTTCGTGAAAATGGTGCACAACGGGATCGAATACGGCATGATGGCTTCCTTCGCCGAAGGGCTCAACATCCTGCGCAATGCCAACGCGGGCAAGGTCGGCCGGGAAGCGGATGCGGAGACAGCGCCGCTCGAACACCCAGAGTACTACCAGTACGACTTCGACCTGGCCGACGTCACGGAGGTATGGAGGCGAGGGAGCGTCATCTCCTCCTGGCTACTGGACTTGACCGCCGAGGCGCTGGCCGGCTCGGGTGACCTGCACGACTACTCGGGCGTGGTTTCAGATTCAGGCGAGGGGCGCTGGACCGCCATCGCGGCCATCGAAGAGGGGGTTCCGGCCCCGGTTCTTTCCAACGCGCTCTTCTCGCGCTTCGCCTCGCGCGACCACGATCACTTCGCAAACCAGATCTTGTCCGCAATGCGCAAGGGCTTTGGCGGCCATCAGGAGAAGGCGCCCGGCGCCTGAAGCGGCGCTGCGCTCGAAAGGAGTCGGCCCGGATGAGCGGCGAGATAATTGGTATCGACATAGGCGGCACCCATTTCCGGATGGGGCTCTGCTCGGCAGAGGGCGAGCTGCTGAAGCACGAGACACTTGCAACCGAGACCCTCTCCAGCCCAGCTGACGGGCTACGGCAGCTGGTCAAGGCAGTTGACCCACATGGCAAAGCAGAGCGCGCCGCGGCGGGGGTGCCCGGGATAGTCGACTACGACTCCCAGACGCTCCTCTATGCCCCGAATCTTCCACGCGGCTTCATCGACGGGCTGACAGCGGCCGCTATCGGCAACGCTATCGGGGCCGAGGCGATCCTGGTGAACGATGCCGACCTGGCGGCCATCGGGGAGGCACATCTAGGGGCAGGCAAGGGCGCGCAATCGATGGCGTATGTCACCATCTCTACCGGGGTGGGCGCGGGTGTTGTCGTCGGCGGCCGGCTCATGCGCTCCCGATACTCGATAGCCGAGCTTGGCCACAGCTACATCGACGCGTCCCGGGCGGACCGGTCGGGCACCGGCTCGGTCGAGTTGGAGGCCTCCGGCACCGCCCTGGGCCGGCAGGCTACGGCGCTGGGCATAGACGGAGGCGCCGCCGGACTGGTGAAGTCGGCCGGAGCTGACCAGCCCCAGGCCAAGGCCGCTATCGCCGAATTCGCAGAGGCCGCCGCCGTCGCACTGGTGAACATGGTCCACCTTTTCTCAGTTGAGCTACTTGTAGTGGGTGGCGGCGTCATCCTGGGCGGTGGCGTCACCAACCTGATCGGAGAGCACCTGCGCAAGCTCGCGCCGACCTACTTTTCGGTCGAACTCAGGCAAGCGGCGCTCGGCGACGATGCCGCCCTGCGGGGCGCAAGCCAGGCACACCTGGCAATGGGGGCCGGCGACGCCAATCCTTAGGGCAGGGTCGCCAACGACTTGGCCGCCGATGCACCCAGCAAGCCGACATGGAAATTCTGCTCGATGGTCTTCAACAGGGAATAATGATCGAGCAGCTGTGTAAACCTGGTCCCCGACGCCAAGTGCGGCTCGATCACCAGCGTGAGCACGTGGCCACCCCCGCCTGACGACGAGACCGCAGAGCCCACAAGTCCAGAGAAATCCCCACCGTTACCCTCGTCCCAGGTGACATACAGAGCTCCGCCGTCACGCCAGGCTGCGCTTGCTGTAATTCGCGAGACCATTCCCGTCAACCATTGCCCTGCTGCCTCAGGGGAGCAGTTATGGCCGTCGTTGCAGAGGTTCGGAGTAACCCAAACGAAGTTCGGCACAGCCGCAGCGGCGCCCGTCAGAAGTGGGGTCAGGTTTGAAAGCGGCTGGATCCCATTGCAGAGCGAGGGGTTGGAGCGAATGTTGTCGAAGTAGACAAAGGGATCGTGCTTGCCCGCATAGAGGCCCGACGGCGCATATGGAGAGAGGTAGCAGGGGCCCGGCATGGCCTCCATGTATGCCGCCCAGCTGACACCGGCGGACGAGAGTTCAGTGGGCAGATTGGGCGCGTTGACGAAGCATGAGACGCAATCCGAAGTGATCCCCAAGGTGGACCCCGCCAAAAGCGAGATGTAGTTGGGAAGCGAAGGGTGGGTGGTCGCGTAATAATCGGTGGTATACGCATAGCGGTGGGCCAGCGCCGCATCCGCCGGCGTAGCCAAGGCGGCCGAGTACCCGAGGTTCTCCATGACGATCACGAAGACATGCGGGTGGGCGAAGCGCGGAGCGGCAGTAGTCGCGGGTCCTCCACCGGCGGCCTGGGTTGTCGTGCTCGGCACGCTGGAGGCGGAAGGTGTCGAGTTATTGGCGCCTCCGCATGCAGCAAGCACGATGGCCGCCACGCTCAGCCCGGCCAGGACGGAAGCGTATGGTCTCCGGCTGCTGCGACGATTGGAGATCGACGCACCCATAACCAAGAGAGCCTACGGCTCGGAGCTGAGAGGGGGCTGACATCCCGCCCGCACGGGATGCGGCCGTATAGGTAATATTGGCGACCGCGCCGGTATCCATCCGCGCGAGTGGAGCGGAGGACCTTTGGCCATCATGGGACTGCGAGTGCTCGGACGTTCAGCGATGATTGCGGGCGCGCTGCTCATGGGAGCCGGCGCCGCAAGTTGCGGCAGCCAGTCGAGCCAGGCTGCGACCACCACCACCACCACGCACGTGAAAACGAGCAAGGCGCCACCGCCGACGACGTCCACCACCCTGCCCGACCCGGGGCTGGCACCCCAGACTGCGGCGCTCCCAAGCACCTCGGATCCGGCCTTCCAGGCCCGCATGCGAGATCTTTTCAACGGAATCGCCTACGACTCGATCGGCATCGCCTTGAAGTCGTACCTCACCCTCGATTCCTACCTGACTATCAAGAACCTTTCCAACAACGGATACGACTATGCGCACCGCCTGCTTTTCGAGTTCGCGCTGGACGTCGAGGCAGCGCACGCACTGATCGCTTCCCAGGGTTCATCGGCGACCTACGTGGGCATACAGGTGCCCACCTCGTACATCCACTGGATCAACCCTGGCGGGTGCTACAACAAGGAGGGCTACTGGAACGTACCGGGATCCCGCCTGCTCTATAAGGTCGGGGGCACGCTGCACTCTATCGGCGTTGCTTCGCTCATTTCGTATCGCGGCGAGTGGTACGTCGTGCATCTCGGCGCGGAATCGCGGGCCGTAAGGGTGGGCATCGTCGACAATCCCGCCATTGGCGCCGGCACCCCAGGGCCACCTGGAGGCTGCTGAGCTCCTCACAAGATGGATCCGCATCCAAGGTGCGCGGACCTGCACGTCGCCATATCAGCGACTACCAAGAACAGCGGCGGCCCGACCGAGCGAAACCTCGAACATTCCAACGCGATCCCGGTCGAGGTTTACAAGGCCGGCGCGCTGGCGGATAGCCGCTCCTAGTACGAGATCCTACGAGAGGCAAGCGGCTCGGGGCCGAACAAGACTTGGGGCCCCTACCCCACCTCTTGGCTTCGGTCGATCAGCTCGCCCCGGCCACGGGTAACGTCTCAAAGACGAGAACGCCGTCGCTGATACCCTGGAGAATGCGCCCTTGGGCGGCCAACAGGTCGAGATGCACCTTGGTCTCCATCACCGCGAGCATCTGGTTCATGGGGTCAAGTGTTTCGAAGGGCCGCTCCCGCCGCGTCCATCGGAGACCCTGCGCGGCTTCGTACGGAGTGTGTCGGCCCTCCGCCACCGCTTCGAATGTGGCGTCCAGACGATGCTCATGGTGGACCACCAGCTCGTCGACGCGTGCGTGGACGCTGGGCACCACCGGGCCGTGCGCCGGCAGGAGCCTCGCGTCGGGAAGGTTGCGCACCAGGGAGAGCGAGGCCAGATAGCGGCCGAGGGCATTCTCGGAGGGCACCGGTTCGAATGCGATCGATGGCGTTATGTGTGGCAGGACATGGTCGCCGGCAAAGAGGAGCTGCGCCCCCTCGTCGTAAAAGACCACGTGCCCCCGGGTGTGCCCGGGCGTGGATACGACGCGCAGGGCCCTGGAAGACAGATCCACCACGACCCGGTCCTCCAGCCATGCGTCGGGAGTCTCGAATAGCCCCCGGAGGGCGTCACCTTCGTTGGGCGCCAAGTGGCGCAGAAGTTCGATCAATGGCGCCGCGCCACAAAGCTCCAACAGCTTGTGCTGGCGGGATATGGGCGCGTTCGCAGGGTCCTGCACGGCCGCGATTGAAACGGATTCGCCCGCACCGAGGCTCACGCGAGTGCCGAACTCTCTGCGCAGGGCGATGGCCTGGGTGTAATGGTCGCGGTGCACGTGCGTCACCAGGAAGTCGCGCACGTCACCAATGCCTGCTCCCAGGGTGGCCAACGCCCTTTCGAGCCCGATGCGCGCGTCGCTGAGGTACTGGCCCGAATCTATCAACACCAGACCGTCCCCGTCTTCGATGACGTAGACGTTGACTGCTTTGAGCGCGTCTCCGGGAAGCGGAAGCGGCACCCGGTGCACACCCGGGGAGACTGCCTCTATGCCCGGGGCATCCCAGTCCCGGATCGACCTCTCAACCTCGGCCTGAGCCACCGTCACCTCCTCAGGTCTCGCGACCCGCGGGGCCCTCTGTGAAATGCCCGCCTCAGTCACTGATCGTTGTCAACAACTCTAGGGGGCGCGCAGCGCGGCCATCGGCCGCTGATCATGAGGGGACGACCTAATCCCAGGCCAGGGCTACCGACGGAGGTGCAGCATCAGTCTGGCTCTCATGGGCGCACCCGTCACCATAGCCTTCGGCACCAAGCCAAGCTCGATAGGCCCGATGCCAACCAGGTCGACAACGGATTAACCGGCCGCGGCCAAGGGAGCCAGGACGCGGGCCACGGGGATCACTTGGACTCTGACCGGTCCTTCAGCCCACGAAAAGGGGCAGTCGATTATTTCTCGAGCCCCGGAGCTCTGCTCCTCCGTCTTCGGTCACGCGTCATTAGGACGGGCGGAAAGCAGCGCCGGATGTGGCAAGTCGCCTACGCCAGAAGATCGAGGAGAACGAGGCGCCCGGTCACCTCGCGCTCCTTGGAGCGGTCGAGAACCTCGACACACATGCACATCTGCTCGCGAAGCTCTCCCGTCAAAAGCTCGGCGCGACGCACCAGGTCGCGGGCCCTTCTCCGCATGGACCCGGGCATATCCCCGCCAGGCTCGGCGGCCACGAACTCTCCCGGCCAAGGCGCATCTCCGCGAACAGCCTGCTCGACCAAGTCCAAGTGCGCTTCATACGCGTCGAGGACATCAGGCCACTCCATCAGCAATCGCCTCCTGTTGGTCCAGATTACGGTCAGCCGCTTTCCAGGCCTCGCCCAGGGGCACAAGCACCGCCTCGGCCGCTTTCAGATGGTTACGATCCTTCTTCAGGTTCGCCAGTATCAGGTGGTTAAGCGAATACTGATACAGATCGCGGACCTGGGCTGCACCTTCCCACAGGTCCAGCCGCAGCGAGGTCATCAGGAGATGCACTATGTCCTGAGCGTGGCGCAGGCTGTTGTGAATGGCATAGAGATCGCCGGTTTCGAATGAAGTGCCGGCGGCCACAAAATCCGCCAGCAACCGATCATACAAAAGGATCAGCTGCTTGCGAGGAGAGCAGGAGAGTATCGACGCCTCGTTGTATGCGCTTCGCGCGCGTGCTGGATAAGCCATCTTCGCCTCTGCCTATGGGAGCTTGGAGATCTGCCCGGCCAACCACTGGCTCTGATTCTGCAAACCCCCCAGTTGGGACTCCATCTGGGAAAAGAGTTGCTGCAGCAGTGTCTGTTCGGACTGGATCATCGGTGTATAGCTGTTGTACTGATTCTTCAGATTCGCCGCCTGGGTCTGGAGCGATGAAATGGTGCTGGTGAGGGATCCCGAGGACGGTGCGGTGGCATCGTTCCCGACGTTGGCAAGGCTCCCTGCGATCCCCGGGGAGTAGTTGAACGTCCCCAGGTTGGTTGCGCTGGTAATGCCGGTGGCCGTCACGGTGATCGCCAGGCCCGGCAAGGTTGAGCTCGTGGAGGGAATGGAAAGCAGCTGGCCATTGCCGGTCGCTGCCACCCCGTCTATCGTCCCGGCAACATCGGTGCCGGCAAAGCCCGCGCTTCCCGAGCTTCCGGCCAGGCCGGTCTGCCCGGCGGCCGTGTTGCTGGAGGTGGCGCTGAAGGTCTGCGACGAGCCGTATCCGACAGAGCTGACAACAAGCTGCGTGCCACCCGAAACAGTGTTGGCCGATGCATAAAGGCTCAACCCCGCCTGGGCAAACGCCTGATTCAATCCGGCCGCGATCGCGCTCAGGCTCTCACCTGCGGTCGCGGAGTAGTTGGCGGTGGCGGACCCCTGGGTGAAGCCGAGGTTCTCGGCGGCGGTGATGGTGCCGGTAGAGCTGATAGCACCGGTGTCAGTCGCCTGGGTGGCCGAGCTGGAGATGCTGACAGGGTATGCGCCTGCCGGAGTTCCGTCCGCCGCGTATACGAGGCCCACTGTCCCGGAGTAGGTGCTCGACGAGGGAGCCAGGCTCCCGGTCTGGGCGAACATCTGTTGCACCGCGGCCGGGTTGGCTGCGTAGGCGGACTCGAAGGTCGACTGGTCGAAGTTGATGGCGCCACTGTTGGAGAGCGAAAGCCCGACAGACTGGGCGCCGTCGAGGGTACTTGTGCCGGTGACCTGAGAGACCGCCTGAAGTATCTGGTTGGTGATCTGATTCAGGGTGGGGTCCCCCATCAGCGGCCCGCCGGTCTGGGTCTGGTCGTTGTAACCCGCGTATTTGTTGATGTCCGAGAGTGCTGCATTGGCCGCATTCACGAGGCTCTGCACCTGGGTGGCCATTGCCCCGGCGTTGGGCGAGACAGTGACGGTTACAGGTGAAGATCCGCTCGCCTGCGTGGACAACAGGTTGATGGAGACTCCGCTCATGACGCCCGTCACGGCGTTGGAGGCGGAATCGACGTTGTAGCCAGCGCTGCCGCCCACATGTATCTTTGCATCCTGCCCTGCGGTCACCGTATTGAAGTTCCCCAGGGTGGCGGAGAAGAGCGACGGATCCATGACAATGTCGTTGCCCGAGCCGGTATTGGCGGCTGCGAGCTGCAGGTAGTAGTTGCCGCCTGTGCTGGTCTGCAAGGCTGTGGCGGTGACTCCCGCGCCCGCCGCGTTAATGTTGTTGACGATGTCGGAGAGCGTGCCTGAGCCCGTGGAGACGTTCTCGACGTTGAAGCTGCCGGCGTTGAGCCCGAACGCACCCACCCCCACCGTCACGCTGCCACCCGAGGAGTTGGTGAGT
>JAJYPE010000085.1 GCA_021795585.1 Actinomycetes bacterium
TACGAACACGGGGGTCAACTCCGCAAACGGGGTCGCCCGGCCGGTCTTGCCTATCGAGACCTTGATCGCGCGTAGCAGCGTCGTACGCTCTTCCGGGGGAAACTTATAGGCGATCGCCCATCTCGGTGCGCGGGAAGTTGACCCGAGCAGAGCGCGCTCACGAAACGAGTCAAGTTTTATCACCGCCCCGTCTATCTCGTAATCGAGGCTGTGCCGATGCTCGATCCAGGTGGCCAGCTTGGCGGCCACGGCCTCGATTCCAACGATCCGCTCGATATTGGGGTTGATCGGGAAACCAAGACCCCGCAGGTAATCAAGCGAATGGAGGTGGCCGTCGAACTCGACGGTGGAGGCCTCGCCCACCTGGTAGGCCCAGAACGACAGCTTCCGGCCGCGAGTGACGCGAGGATCCTTCTGGCGCAAAGAGCCCGCCGCGGCGTTGCGCGGATTGGCAAAGATCCTGTCCCGGTGCTCGGCCATGTCCCCTTCCTGCTCGGCGGCAGCACGCATCACTGCGTCGTTGTGGTGGTTGAACACCGACACGGGCATGTAAATCTCTCCCCGCACCTCGAGAAGCTCTGGAGGGGAGCCACCCGGGAGGCGATGCGGGATGGCCTCAACCGTTAGCACGTTGGCGGTGACGTCCTCACCCACCACACCATCCCCGCGCGTGGCGGCGCGGGTGAGCACGCCATGCTCGTAGGTAATGGACATGGCAAGCCCGTCGATCTTCAGCTCGAACGCCATCTCCATTTCAGATGCGCCCCGGTCGAGCGCAATGCCCGCGGAATGCAGCCCGCGGACGGTCCGCTGTGCCCAGGCATCCAGCTCCTCGAGCGAAAAAACGTTGTCGAGGCTTTGCATCGGCACCGCGTGCACCACGGGAGCGAAGAGCTCGCTCGCGAAGCCTGAGACCTTGCGTGTTGGGCTGGTCGGATCTAGATGATCCGGGAACCGCTCCTCCAGCGCCGCCAGCTCGCGATAGGCCTGGTCGTAGTCAAAATCGCTGACTTCAGGGGCATCTAGCACGTAGTAAGCGAAGTCCCACTGCCTCACTAAGGAGGCGAGGTAGGACATGCGTCTGGCCGCCTCTTGCCGGGAGAGCGATGGATCCGCAGGCGGCATGCTATTCCTCCCGCTTGTCTCTGCGCCGGATGCCGGAGTCCTCAGGCGACGATCGCCGCACCGAGAACCTCCTCGTCACGATAGAACGCGATGGTCTGTCCGGGGGCGACTCTCTTGACCGGGGAGTCAAAGATTGCGCGGCCGGGCTCGAAGACGGCAGTCGCGGCCCGGCCATGGGCTGAAGTCTGACACTGAATCCTCTCACCTTCGTGCACAGCGCCTCCGGTGAAAGTTGGCTCAGAGAAGAGGACCTCGTTCACGAGCGTCTCCTCGAGTCCGCCCAGCACTACTTCGCCGCGGGCACGATCCACCTCCACCACGTAGCGGCGAGCGGAGTCGCCGGCGGTGCCCAGGCCACGGCGCTGGCCGATGGTTACCGCCTCGATGGAGGCCACCTCGCCGAGGGGCTCCCGGGAGCCGGAAGCCACCAAGCGTGCCGGGTGAAGGCTGGTGCGCCTGCCCAGGAACTCGACGCGCGAGGTGGTCGAGGCGATGAAGCAGACATCCTGGGAGTCAGCCTTTGCCGCCGTCGCCAGGCCCGCGGCCTTGGCTACTTGGCGGACTTCGGGCTTCTCGAACTCACCAATGGGCAGCAGCAGACGCTCGAGACGCCTCTGTGAGAGCATCGACAAAACGTAGGATTGGTCCTTTGCTCCGTCAATCCCCCGCATCAACCGCCAGCCAGTGGGCCCTTCGGCTACGCGCGCATAGTGGCCGGTTGCGACCTTTTCGAAGCCAAGCCTCATGGCACGGTCTATGAACAGGTCGAACTTCACCCGCCGGTTGCACTCGATGCACGGGTTGGGGGTGAGCCCCCGCGCATGCGCATCAACGTAGTGGCTGACCACCGAATCCTCGAACTCCTCGGTGAAGTTGAAGACATGGTGGTCGATGCCAATACGGCCCGCCACTCGACGAGCGTCCTCGACGTCGGAGACCGAGCAGCAGCCGGAATCGCTGACTCCGCCCCAAAGCTTCATGGTCGCGCCGACAACGTCGTGGCCCGCTTCCTTCAAAAGCAACGCCGCTACGGATGAGTCCACGCCGCCCGACATGGCCACCAGGATCCTCATCTTGCGCCGCCCGCGTCCATGGACGAGGCGGGCCGAGCACCCGCGTGGAACGTCATGAAAGCACGAACCCGCAGTCGAGTACGCCCAGCACACCGGAGAGCACACTGGGGCGGTCCGACACGATGCCATCCGCTCCACGCTTGACCAGGGCTTCCATATCCCTTTCATCGTTAACTGTCCAAACGTGAACCGCCTTGCCGGCCGCGTGAGCAGCCTCCATGAACGCCTCGGTGGCCAGCTCGATCTCACCGTAAAAACGGGGAATCTGGAATGCGACATAAGGTGCCGACTTGGCAACATCCACCGCCAGGTCGGGGTCGGCGACGAGTGCGAAGTAGAACTCGCTTACCTCTCCGGGCCCCGCCGAGGTGGCAATCGACGGGTTGTTCTTTCGCACCGAAAAGAGCGAGGAGTCCCTAAAAGAGGCCACCATCACTCGGTCCTGCGCGCCGGCGGCAAGAATCTCCTCGACCACTTGACCCTCATAGGGCTCGGCGTTCGGTGGCGCCTGTTTTATGTCCACGTTCACGATGGCCGAAGGGAACATCCGCAATACCTCGGAGAAACGCACGATTCCAAAGGCGGGGTCCCGCGGGGCACGGCCCCGGTATGCGTAGCTCGCGGCGCCTGCTCCTACCGTCGCGGCCTCGCCACTGCCGGGAACGAACCAATAGGCATTGTCAAGCTCGCTGAGTTCCTCCCAGGCGAGCTGGGCGACAAGCCCCTCGCCCGAGGAGGTGCGATCGATACTCTCGTCATGCATAACCACGAGAACCCCGTCGCGAGTGCGGTGGAGGTCCAGCTCGAGGCCGCCAAGCCCGGCTTCGAGGGCCCTCGACATCGCCCATAGGGTCGAGGACGGCCCCTCCAGGGCTCCGCCCTGGTGGGCGTAACCTATAACCCTTCTGGAAAGCCAATCACGAGACACGCCTAGCACCTGCCTACGCCGCTAGATTTACCCCTACATGCTAGATCACGTCCTCCTCGAGCTTGTCTCCGTGGTCCGTGAAGCAGTCGAGGACTCGATGCTCGAGCAGTCCGATCTCGACGAGCGAATGCTCATCGACGTTTGGGGTGGCGATATCGACTACGAGGCAAGCTTCACGATCCCGGGAGAGCCGGAACCTCCCCGGGTGCGCGCCGACCTCTCTTTCGCCTGGTCCACCTTCAGTCAGAGCGCCTACCGAGCTTGGTGGATGGGCCAGCCGTTGCAGGAGCCGCCCGGCCTGGAGATGGGCGTCTCATTCCGTCTGCAGATGCTCGATGCCGCACCGGACCTCGACGGGGCCACGGCGCTCTTCCCGGAATCCTCAAGCGTCGGGGACGTCCTGACCTTCGAGCGCGCGGGCCTGCTTCACTCGAGCTTTCACGAACCTCAGCTCGGTCACGTGCATCACTCGCTCGAGATCCCCTACCGCGCCGAGTTGATGCTCTCGGAGGAAATGCTCTCGGACCCGCTCGTCCTCAAGGCCGCTGTCGACCCCCTGGGACGATGGCTAGCCTCGTCTCTGGTCGGACTCTCCGACCGCTTCCTGCACTAGCCGAGCAGCCCTCCAGCCAGCTCCGCAAGGCGCACCGCCGGCCTTGCGCCGAAGTGCGAGATGACCTCCGCCGAGCAAAGGCAGCCGAGCTCCCCGCTCGCGTACAGGCCCAAACCGCCCTCTGCGGCGGCAAGGTACCCCGCGGCGAAAAGGTCCCCGGCGCCGGTGGTGTCCACCACCTCGGTGGATAATGCCGGCACTTCGGCTCTTTCAGATCCACGGTAGACCAGCGCGCCCTCTGCACCCAGGGTTACCGCCCCCTCCGGCACCAGCTCGGCCAAGCGGTCCACCGCACTCGCCGCATCCGCCGCGCCGGTGAGTTCGCAAGCCTCGCCCTCGTTCCCGAGCACCATGCCGACTCCTCCTGAGTGCAGCATCTGATAGATCTCCGCCTTTCGGCGCTCGACCAGGTTCCTATCCGAAAGAGAGAAGGCGATACGCCGGCCTGGCGTCGGGTCGGCAAGCATCCGGTTGATGACCGAATCGGCCCCGGGCGAGTCGAGAACATAGCCCTCGAAGTAGACGATCCCATTGGTGGGCTCGTCCAAAAGTGTTTCCATCGCGCGAGCGACACCGGTGGAGGCTCCCAGGTGGGTCAACATCGTGCGTTGGCCGCCCGGGGTCACGACCACTACGCAGTGGCCGGTCCTCTCGCCGTCGTCACCGTAGTGGACGGGGTCGAATTTAACCCCGGCGGCCGCCAGGTCCGAGGCGTACGTCTCGCCGAAGGCGTCCCTGCCAAGCGTTCCGATGAACGTTGCCTCGTGCCCGAGAGAGGCCACGCCCACAAGGGTATTCGCCGCGGAACCACCCGAAGTTGCCTTCACCACGCTGAGGTGCTCGAGAATTCTCGCGGTCTCTGCTGTCTCCACAAGCACCATGGTGCCGGGTTCGAGGGACAGCGCTTCGAGAAACGAGCGCTCGGCCTCCACGAAGAGATCCACAATTGCGTGCCCCACTCCGATGATCGCCAAAGCCACTCTCCCTCGCCCGCCGCGCCCCGGTCCTCCAAGGCCGCCCAAACAGCCTAAACCTCAGGCGTCCAACCCCTACTTCGGCCGCCGGCCGGGCCGGTTGACAAGGCGTCCAAAAGCCGGGGCAGCGCAAGGCAACCGCAGCTCCGGAGTGCCAGGGTCAAGCCCGGGAGGAGTCGGTTTGACCTCCCGCCCGCCGCCCGCCGTCCTGCAAATGACCCCCAACGCGAAATCCACCAACTACGGTGGGGCGGGTGAGCAACGCTAGCTATCGCCTAACCGAATCCATCCGCCCAAACCGCTACCGCCTCTCTCTCGCGCCCGACATCGAGGCCGCGAAGTTCACCGGGACGGTGGAGATCGACGTCGAGCTCGACAACCCAACCAACCAGATCCGCCTGAACGCGGTGGATCTGGAAATCTCCTCCGCGCTGGTGCTAATCGGGGGTGGACAGCTCGCGGCCGAGGTCTCCTACGACCCGGATAACGAGATGGCGGCGCTCAGCTTCGACTCCCCGATAGGGCCAGGTAATGCAACCCTGAAGCTGGCCTTCACCGGCATTTTGAATGACCTGCTGGCGGGCTTTTACCGCTCGAGCTACAAGGACGACAGCGGGAATACGGTTTGGATAGCGACCACGCAGTTCGAATCGACCGACGCGCGCAGGGCCTTCCCCTGTTTCGACGAGCCCGCCATGAAGGCGGTCTTCGAGGTGGAGCTGGTCGTTGACGCGGGACATCTGGCCGTCTCCAACGGTGCCGAGGTCTCCAGCGAGATGCTGGGCGACGGCCGCAAAAAGGTACGGTTCGAGCCGACCATGGCCATGTCCACTTACCTCGTTGCCTTCGTGGTCGGGCCCCTCGTAGCAACCGAGCCTCGAATGGTGGGGGCAACACCTCTACGAGTGATCCATCGCCCGGGATGGGAGATGCTGACCACGTTTGCACTGGACGCTGGAGCCCACGCGCTCGAGTTCCTCCAGGACTTCTTCGCCATTCCCTACCCGGCCAGCAAGCTCGACCTGATCGCGATCCCTGACTTCGCCTTCGGCGCCATGGAGAACCTCGGGGCCGTGACCTTTCGAGAGTCTGCCCTCCTCGTCGACGCCCAGGTCTCTTCACAGCCGGAGCGCGAGCGCATCGTCGACATCGTCTCGCACGAGATCGCCCATATGTGGTTCGGCGACCTGGTGACCATGAAATGGTGGAACGGAATCTGGTTGAACGAGGCCTTTGCCACCTACATGGAAACGCTCACCACCGACCACTTCGAGCCGGCCTGGCGAAAGTGGAACTCCTTCGGCATCTACCGTGCGGCAGCCCAGGCCACAGACTCGCTTCACTCCACACGTCCGATCGAGTACCCCGTCGACAGACCAGCGGATTGCGCCGCGATGTTCGACATTCTCACCTACGAAAAAGGCGGGAGCGTCCTGCGAATGCTGGAGCGCTACCTGGGAACCGACCGGATGCGCCAAGGGATCTCCCACTACCTGAACAGGTACCGCTACTCAAATGCGGAGACGACCGACCTCTGGGATGCCCTGGAGGAGGTCACCGGTGAGCCGGTTCGAGCCATGATGGACAGCTGGGTCTTCCAGGGTGGCTTGCCGGTCGTTGAGGTGAGCTTGCGGGGCGAGGAGATCTGGGCACGACAGGAGCCCTTCTCGTTCTTAACCGAGCGCACCGAGGACTCCGCCATTGGGGACAGCTGGATGGTTCCGCTCTCCGTGCGCAAGCTCGAAGACTACGACGACGTCCGCCAAGTGCTGTTGACTGCGCCGGAGCAGCCGATCGGCTCGCTCTCCGAGGGAGTGCCGGTGGTCAACGCGCACGGACCGGGCTATTACCGGGTGGCGTATGCCGATGAACTGCTGGGCCGGATACTGGGTTCCTTTTCGCGCCTCGATGAGCTCGAGCGTTTCAACCTCATCTCGGACTCCTGGGCCATGGTGGTTGCCGGGCGCGCGCCATACTCGAGCTTCCTCTCGATTGCCTCGGCATTCTCCGCCGGAGCGTATACCGAGGTCGCCGGTTGGACCACGGTCATCGGGGGGCTCCGGGCCGCCGCCACGGCGCTCGGGCCGGACGGCAACGCCGGACTGATCGCCACGGCCAGGCGCCTGATCGAGCCGATGCTCTCCAAGCTCGGCACAGCGCCCGAGGCCGGCGAGCCTGAGACCCATGGTGTTCTCCGCTCGCGAATCGTTGATGCGATGGGCACGCTGGTCCGAGATCGCGAAATAGTCGAGATGGCACGTGAGGCATTCCGCGCGGAGATGTCCAAGGAGGGACCGCTCGAGCCTTCCCTAGCGGTTGCGATACTGGACACAGTGGCGGTCAACGGCGACGAGGCGGACTACGCATTCGTGTTGGATCGCTTCCGGCACCCCGAAAGTCCCATTGACGAGCAGCGTTTCCTTTCGACGCTCGCCTCGTTCGAGGTTCCGGCTCTGGTAAGCCGCACGCTCGCATTGACGCTTGACGGCATTCGCAGCCAGGATGCGCCCTTCGTGATAGCCCGCATGCTCGGCCATTCGGCCACCCAGAGCCGCGCCTTCGACTTCACGGTGGCAAACTTCGAGCGCATGGTGGAGGTCTACCCGGGGTCCACAATCGTGCGAATGCTGGAGGGGATGTCCGCCCTCTACAGCCCCGAGATGCGTGATTCTTCCGAAAGGGTGCGCGGCTTCCTTTCGACGGCCCAGGTGCCCGAGGCCGGCAAGCGCGTTGCGCAGATAGTCGAGCGGTTCGAGGCCAACCTTGCCTTGGCCAGGCGCCTGACCGAGGAGTTCGCCTAGGCGTCACAACATCGCCCAGCTCAGACACAGGTCTATTTCAGGGCATGTTCACGCGCGGGTGAATAGCATTGCCTGCAAATGGTCGCACAGTGTTACTGCTGGGAAGAGTCGGGAACGGGCGCGATGCCGCCCGGCGCCGGCATCGCCGGCTTGGTCCGCCACGGGGGCGTCCGTCGATGAAACGGCGGACGCGAATCGGCCTGAAAGTGATGGTGGCGCTGGTATCCGTGGTCGTTCTGGCCGTCGGCGGCTTCGCGCTCTATGGACAAATCCTCCTTGACCGTGTCCATCGTGTCGTCATCAAATCTGAGGCGCCTCAACAGTCGGGCCAGCCGATCAATGTGTTGTTGATCGGGAACAATACGCGCACCGGCTTGAGCCCCTCCGAGGCGAAGGCCTTCGGCACGGCGAGCCAGGTCGGCGGGGGGCGGGCGGATGTGGCGATGATCGCCCACTTCAACCCCAAGACCAAGCAG
>JAJYPE010000086.1 GCA_021795585.1 Actinomycetes bacterium
GGCCCCGCTGTCATCGGTGCCGGTACCCTGATCGAAGACTCCTACATAGGTCCATTCACATCGATTGGGCCGGGGTGCACCCTCAAGTCATGCGAGATCGAAAACTCGATCGTACTGGAGGGATCCAGAGTGGTCGATGCCGGACGGCTGGAGGGCTCAATACTGGGCAAGCAGGCGCTGGTTTCGCGACGTCAGCTCAAGCCTCGTGCCAACCGGCTGGTTATCGGGGACCATTCCATCGTCGAACTGCCGTAACCTGTGCACCGGCCGGTGCAGGTGGCGAACAAGCCTCGGATTGGAATTGGAGAGGGCCTAGATGAACATTCTCGTTACCGGAGGGGCCGGCTTTATCGGCTCGAACTTTGTCCGGTACTGGCTCGAGGAGCATCCCGGTGACGAGGTGGTGGTTTACGATTCCCTTACCTATGCGGGCACTCTTACGTCATTGGCGGGGCTCGAAGGTCGTTACCATTTCGTAAAAGGCGACATCGCCAACACCGACCTGGTCTATGAGGTGCTGCGCGCGCACGAGGTCGATGTTGTCGTCAATTTCGCTGCGGAATCACACAACTCGCTGGCAATCATCGATCCGGGGCGCTTCTTCTCCACGAACGTAATGGGGACCCAGGGCCTGATGGAAGCGGTGCGTAAGGTCAAGCTGCAGCGCTTTCACCACGTCTCCACCTGCGAGGTATATGGGGATATGGACCTGGACGACCCTGCCGGCTTTACCGAGGCCACGCCGTACAGGCCGCGCACGCCTTACAACGCCTCCAAGGCCGGCGGCGACCACGTCGTCCGCTCGTATCACCTGACCTATGGCATCCCGATCAGCATTACCAACTGCGCCAACAACTACGGCCCGTTCCAGTTTCCCGAGAAGGTGATTCCGCTTTTCGCAACAAATGCGCTTGATGGCAAGCCTCTTCCGCTTTATGCCTCGACCCAGAATCGGCGTGAGTGGATTCACGCCCTGGACCATTGCCGCGCGATCGACATGGTCATAAACAGGGGCAAGGACGGGGAGACCTACCACGTCGGGACCGGTGTGGAGAAGAGCATCATGGAGATCGCCGACCTGGTCTTGGCCGAACTCGGCAAAGACGATTCGCTTAAGAAGATCGTTCCCGACCGCCCGAGCCACGATCGGCGCTACCTGCTCGACTCGGCGAAGATTAGGGCCGAGTTGGGCTGGGCTCCGCGGATCGAGTTCGATGCCGGTGTGGCCGAAACCATCCGCTGGTACTTGGATAATCGCGACTGGTGGGAGCCGCTGAAACTGCGCGCCCCTGTCCAGGAGGGGACCTGGAGCAAGTGAGCTGCTTCGCGGGACAGGGGGCCTGAAGTGCGCCTGCTGGTAACCGGGGCAGGTGGGCAGGTGGGTGGCGAGTTCCTGGAAGAGGTGGCCGCTCACCCGATCTTCGGCGAGGTTGTAGGTACCACGCGTCATGAGCTCGATTTCACCGATCGCAATCAGGTGTTCGATGCCGTGGCCGGACTTGGCCCGGACTGGATTGTCCATCTGGGAGCAATGACCGCAGTCGACGCCTGCGAGGACGATCCCGACCGCGCCTATCTGGCAAACGCGCTCTCGGTCCGCTACCTCAAGCAGGCGGCCCGGCGCACCGGCTCACGCATCTGCTACATCTCAACCGACTACGTCTTCGATGGGAGGGCCTCGGCCCCTTATCGGGAGTGGGACCCGACTTCGCCCGTCTCGGTATACGGAAAGTCGAAGCTTGCCGGTGAGTCCGAGCTCGAAGCCCACGACTTGGTGGTGCGCACGTCGTGGGTCATGGGTCGTTACGGGCGCAACACCTTGAAAACCATCTTGTCGCTGGCCCGCGCCGAAGGCGAAGTCCGATTCGTGGCCGATCAGGTCGGGTCTCCGACGGTGGTGGGCGATCTGGTCAAGACGCTGGCCGCGTTGTTGATGGAGGACATGAGTGGCACCTTCCACGTGACCAACCAGGGCCATCTTTCTTGGTTTGATCTGGTGCGCTTCGTATTCGCAGAGGTCGGTGCCGACCAAGGCAGGGTTGTACCGATCAGTAGCTCGGAGATAGCCGGCACACGCAAGGCACCACGGCCGGCGTACTCCGTGCTCGATAACTGTGCGCTGCGAATAGCGGGGATGACGGCCATGCCCGATTACCGAGACTCGGTGGCCAAGCTCGCGCGGTACCTATGGAGCGCTGGTTGAACGGCCGAGAGGGGTCGGAAGCGGCAATTTCGGCGATCGTTGTCAACTACAACGCCGGCGACCTTCTCCCGTCCTGCGTAGCGTCTCTTTTCGCCGGTGGCGCCGCTGAGGTCTTGGTCGTCGACAACGCATCGGCGGATGACAGCCTCGCAGCGGCTCAAGCCGTGGCGCTCGAGATGTACCCGGACCGTCCTTTCGAGGTGATTCAGACCGGCGCGAACCTGGGCTTCGGCAGAGCGGTGAACATCGGCGCCGAAGCAGCGCGCGGAAGGCTGCTCGCAGTCTGCAATCCTGACTGCAGTGTGGCTCCGGACTCGCTGGGTAAGCTCGCCGCCTTCCTGGCGGCTAATCCAGTGGCCGGCGTGGTCGCACCGATGATCCTTGACGCTCACGGCATCCGATACCCTTCGATTCGGCGGTTTCCAAGCCTGTGGATATCGGCGCTGCATGCAGCGCTGGGGCTGGTCTGGCCGACCAATCCAGCCAGTCGCTACTATCGCTCTGCTTCAGATGGACCTCTCGGCCATGACCGTTGGGCATCCGGCGCCTTCCTAATGCTGCCCAGGCAGCTCTTCTTGGAGATCGGTGGATTTGACGACCGCTATTTCATGTTTCTGGAGGACGTGGAGCTGTGCAGGCGCCTGATAGCCCAGGGCTATCAGATTGGGTACGAGCCACAAGCCGTGGTCGTTCATCATCAGGGAAGATCGTCGATTTCGCGGCCCTATTTCGTTCTCGCCCAGCACTCCCTGTCACTTTGGCGCTATGCCGACCAGACCCTGGCGGGTCCAGGCAGGCTCGCTTTGCCGCTTGTCGCTGTCGGGGCTTTGTTACGTTTTGCGGTCGGCTCTCTCAAGGTGGCCGCAAAGGTCCTGAGGGGCCCGTCGCAGTAGCCAAAACCGAAAGTTGGCATGTGGGCGGCTTCCGATAGAGTGTTAGGGGTCAAACCGGAGTTCAAGGCGGGTAAGCAGCACATATGGCCAAGGGATCGACTGGCAAGCGGGTGGCGCGCGCGGCGGCTACCGGCGGCAGCAGAACGCGCAAGGGTGAGATGCCTTTGGGTTTTTACACCTCGCTCGCCCTGATCATCGTCATCGGCATCTTCGTCATCGGCTACTCCCGTTATGAGCGCCTTCACCCATCGGGCGCCGCGGGTTCCCCACCCCGGGTTGGCCAGACCTGGCATGTGGCCTTTGGCGTCTACGACTGCAATGCTTTTCTTCCGAACCTGAAGGCGCAGAAGAAGACCTCGTCGCTTTCGTTCTACACCACGGGTAATGGGCTAATCACCGTACAGCCGCGCAGTGCGCTGAACGAGGGTTCAAATGCCACCTTGGGCAAGTTCGTGCTCGGTTATAAAGGCTTGTATCTGTCCGGCAGCAAGGTCCTTTATCCAGGCCACGCGGCGCTGACGTCCGGCTCCACTTGCAATGGAAAGCCTGCCACTATCCAGGTGAAGGTTTGGTCGTCGCTCCTTTCGGCCGGAAAGGTCTACACGGGAAACCCCGCCAACCTCCGTTTCGGTGACCAGGAGCTGATTTCCGTCGGACTGATTGCGAAGGGTTCGTCTCTGCCTAAGCCGGGCTCGACCAAGGCTCTGGTGAACCTCGGCTTGACGCAGACGCTCTCCTCGACGACCACGACGGTGCCCAGTCTTTCCCCGGCCACTACGGCTCCTGCGTCGACTGCATCGACCGCAGCCGGCTGAGCTGGATCCTGGCATTTGAGATCCGGGCCGCTCGGGGGCGGGCCGGAATACTAAGATGAGTGAGCGCTGATTGCCCCGCTTCCCGCGCTCCAGAGGTAACTGAGGAGGCTCGTTGCAGGCTGTGGTGCTGGTAGGTGGGATGGGCACAAGGCTTAGGCCGCTCACCCACGAAATTCCCAAGCAGATGCTCTGCGTTGCCGGGGTCACCATGCTGGAACGCGTGGTCGAGCGGCTCGGCTCATTTGGGGTTGACCGCGTGGTCCTCTCCATGGGCTACCGCCCGGATGTGTTTCTCGAAGCCTTCCCCGCCGGGGAGGTCGCCGGCGTGGATATCGTCTACGCGGTCGAGCCGGAGCCGCTCGACACTGCGGGCGGCATCCGGTTTGCCGCCGACTTCGCCGGCCTGCAGGAGACGTTCCTGGTTGTAAACGGGGACATCCTCTGCGACTTCGATATCTCGGCCTTGCTGGAGGCCCATCGCAACAATGGCGGCAACGCCACCATCGCGCTCATTCCGGTGGAAGATCCCTCGGCCTTTGGAGTCGTCGCGACCGACGGAGACGGCAGGGTCCGGGCCTTCGTCGAAAAGCCCAGACGCGAAGAGGCTCCCAGCAACTTGATCAATGCGGGCATCTACGTGCTCGAGCCTGCCGCGTTGGACTCCGTCGAGCCTGGCGCCAAAGCATCGATCGAGAAGGCGGTCTTCCCATTGCTGGCGAGCCGGGGTGAGCTGTTTGCGGTTCCCTTCGAGGGCTTCTGGATCGATGCCGGGACCGTCGATAACTTTAGAACCGTCAACCTCGAGTTCTTGTCTGTGCTGGTCCGTGGTGACACCGGTGTGGCGAGTTCCGCCGAGATCGACTTGGTGGGGGCCACTCCGGCCGGCTTCGAGCTGGTGGGCGACTCTCTCGTAGCAAAGAGCGCCCGCATTGATCCCGGCGCGCGGATAATTGCTTCCGTCGTCGGCCCGAATGCGGTCCTCGAAGCCGGCTGCTTGGTGGTCAAGTCGGTGGTCATGGCGGGTGCGACCATCGCCCGCCATGCGCAGATTTTCGACTCGATCGTGGGTGTGGGGGGTATGGTGCCCCCGGAAGCAGTTCTCGACGAGGGGTCGGTGCTGGCCAAAGGTGCGCCGCTTTCCCGTGGGGACCGCTTGGTGGCGCAAAGGATTCCTGACTGATGGACCGCGTCCTGGTTACCGGCGGGGCCGGTTTTATCGGCTCTCATCTGGTTGATCAGCTCTTGTTGCTCGGGCATGGCGTCGATGTCGTCGACGACCTATCGACCGGAAGGCTGTCCAATCTCGCCCAGGCCAGGTCGGGAGGACACGGACAGTTCTCCTTCCACCAGATGGACGTCCGGTCTCCGGCATTGGCTGAGCTTGCCAAGCGGCGGCGACCAAGCGTGATCTTCCATTTGGCGGCGCGTAGCGATGTGGCGCGCTCGATGGAGGACCCGTTCGAAGATCTTACGATCAACCTCGGAGGCACCTTGAGGGTGCTCGAGGCCGCTCTGAACGGCGGCGGAGCCAAGATCGTCTTTGCGGCATCGGCCGCCATCTACGGCGACGCGGCGATCGACCTGCCCATCCAGGAGACATCCGCACTAGTGCCAAGCTCGCCCTATGGAGTCTCCAAGAAGGCCGCCATCGACTACCTTGACGTCTATCGCCGCAGCCGGGACCTCGAGTACACCGCGCTCGTCTTTGCCAACGTGTACGGCCCGCGGCAGCGTGGAGCTGCAGAGTCCGGAGTTATCTCAATCTTCACCGAGCGTTGTCTGACGGGCAGGCCGAGCACGATCTATGGAGACGGCAAGCAGACGCGCGATTTCGTCTACGTTGCCGACGTGGTGGACGCTCTCGTTCGCGCGATGGACAACGGCGGTGGGCTGGTTATAAACGTTGGCACGGGGCGTGAGACCTCCGTGGTGAACCTCTACGAGCTGATTGCCCGGACTGCGGGAAGTACCTTGAGGCCGCGGCTGGCTTCAGCCCGGCCGGGGGATATCCTGCGCTCTTGCCTGGATGCCTCGCGCGCTGCCACGCAATTGGGCTGGCGGTCATTCACCGACCTGGATACCGGGGTCGGCTCGCTCGTGGACTGGTACCGCGCAAATCCGGAGGAATACTTCCTACGCAGGTCCGCCAGGCAATCGGACGGCGCCAAAGAGGAGTGAGTCCGCCTCAGCGGAAGAGGTCCTCCACGTACGGGCGGACCAGCTCCCCGGCTACGGAGGATTCGCGAAAGTGCTCGGCGGCGACGCCTCGGATCACAACCGCTCCGACTCTGCCCCCCTTTGGCTTGGCCAGCTCCGCGGCAGACGCGAGCTCATCAGCGAGCGCAATTTGAGTGACATTCAGCGTTCTGCCATTGGCGTCCGGCATTCCACGCAGATCCACCACCGCGGCGATTCCCGCCACCCCCAACGCCACGTCCGTCACGCCCTGGCGCCAAGTGCGGCCAAAGGTGTCCGAGATTATCACCCCGACGCGCTTGGTGGACTTGGCAAGAATGCGGTCGCGGATTCGCCTCGCTGAGCGGTCCGGGTCGCGTGGCAGGAGTGCCACGGTCCCTTCGGGGACGTTGGATTGGTCGATCCCCGCATTGGCGCAGACATAGCCGAAGTTGGTCTCGGTGATGAAGAGGCTGCCGCGCTGCCGAAGGATGCGTTTACTCTCGGAGCGGATGAGCTCCTCGATCTGCTCTTCCGCCGGACGATTGGGATCCAGCGCCACGATGCGTCCTTCGGACTTCGAGACGATCTTCTGGGTCACAACCACCACGTCGTTGCTGTAGAGCTCGAAGTTCTCCATGATCAGGTCGGCGACGTTGGCACCGGCGGTCACTTCGGGTATCCCGGCGATGCCGATGATCTTCAGTGCCGGCGCATCGAAGGAGTCCCGCACCTCAGGCCTCCTCGATAACCCCGCGCACGAATTCCGCGAGCGCCGTTCTGGTGCCGGTGTCGTGCATGATGGTGTCTGTATGCCTGGCACGCATTTCCAGGGATGATATCTGGTCGGCCAGCGCGGAATCCCTCGTGTCAAGGATGAACGTCCCCGAATAGTCGGCGTAGAAGCGCGCGACACCCAGGGCGCTCGACTCGAATCCCAGCGAATCCAATACACGATCGGCGGGACCCTTGATTGCGTGGCCTTCGACGATCGGGGTTACCGCCACGACTTCGTTTCGGCGTTTGGCGACGATCTCGGCAATCTCGCCAATTGCCAGAATCGGTGCAATCGAAAGCACCGGGTTTGAAGGGGCAATGACTATCGCGCGTGCGGCTTTAAGAGCCTCCAGCACCTCCGGAGTGGGATCGGCATCGCTGTCGCTCCGGTAGGAGACGGCTTCGACAAGCGGCTGGTGCCTCAGCTTTACGAAATACTCCTGGAATGTGACTTCGCGCACCGAGCCATCATCATCCCGGATCGAGACGATGGTGTGAAGGTCGCCGTTGGTCGCGGGAAGCAGGCGCAAGCGCAGGCCATAACTCTCAGCCAGCTCGGCGGTTACCTCGGTGAGGGTGGCACCCTGCGTCAGCCGTGCGCTGCGGTAGAGATGGGTAGCCAGGTCAAGGTCACCGAGGCGGAACCAAGTTTGGCCCCCGAGCTTCTCAAGGCGTTCCATCACCCGCCAAGACTCGCTCGATAACCCCCAGCCGGTTTCCGGATTGACCTGGCCTGAGAGCGTATAAAGAATGGTGTCTATGTCAGGGGAGATGTGCAGTCCGTGCATAACCTCATCGTCGGCAACGTTGGCTATGCCAACGACCTCTTCTCCCTCGAATGCGCGAAGCGCGCCATCGAGGAACTTTGCGGCCCCGACTCCGCCGCATAGGACAGCGATCATGTTTCAGATCCTAAGTCCGATCGACGCGCGGCCCAATTCGGATTCATCCCCCGTGCCATCAAGCGCTCCAACCTTCGCCGCGAGCTCTTTCCGTGCCTCGATGAACTCACTTTCGATCCGATCCACCACGGTTGCCGCAGGAACAATACCCTTTACAGCCCCGATTCCGTGGCCGGAGCCCC
The DNA here is from genome assembly GCA_021795585.1 of Actinomycetes bacterium. Taxonomy (GTDB): domain Bacteria; phylum Actinomycetota; class Acidimicrobiia; order Acidimicrobiales; family Acidimicrobiaceae; genus Acidithrix. The sequence goes on from JAJYPE010000086.1 coordinate 7,948, forward strand.
ACACGTCCTTC
>JAJYPE010000087.1 GCA_021795585.1 Actinomycetes bacterium
ACCCGAGAAGCATGCGGATGAGAGTGGTCTTGCCCGCTCCGTTCGGACCGAGATACCCAAAGGCCACTCCTCTGGGAATCTCCAGATCAACCGAGTCGACGGCGACCTTGGCCCCGTAGCGCTTGGTCAGTCCCTCGGTCTTGATGGCTGCGTCAGTCTGCATGTGGCCATGGTATGCGGACCCCGAGATTTCGACATGAAACCCCCGGATGATTCGATGATCATCCAAAAGTATGGTTGTTAGACCCGCTGGGATGGGGGGAGACGAACCGGCTGCCCGGATCGAAGAACCTCCACTGCAACTCCTTGCCGCCGCTCACCCCAATCCGGGTCGACACACCGACGGCCTGGCCGACCGGCGCATTGTCGTCATGGAGGAAGCAGACCGGGGCCCCGGGAAAGCAGGTGTCCATACCGGAATCGGCCACCGTCGCGCCTACCCGGCGGCCGAGCCTTCCGGGTCCAACCGCGCTGGAGCGAAGCACACTATTGTCGGGGTCGCTTACGAGGCAGCCCGATTCCTGGTCCCTGGTAAACAGCTCTCCCGCCCGGATAAGGACTCCAGAGGGCTCTCCCTCCAAGGCGCCCACCACGTTTACGCAGTTGTGCATCCCATAAGTGAAATAGACGTAGAGATGTCCCGGCGGCCCGAACATCGGCGCGTTGCGCCTCGTCGGTCCCCGAAAGGCGTGCGAAGCCGGATCGTCTCCGCCCCGATAGGCCTCGGTCTCGGTGATCCGCAGGAGCCGGCTCCTGTAGAGCAGGTAGGACCCTACGAGCGAGCGCGCCAGTTCGACGGTGTCGAGACCGAACTCCTCGCGGGCAATGGGACGGAACCCCGCCGAGCGCAGATCGGCGCGGTCGAGAGCCTCAGGCGATCGCATCAGGCTGGAGAGCGTCCAGTCGCTTGGCATCGAGTTGCAGGCGCTCCACGAAGCGGCCACGCTGCATGGTCACGGCGTCAATCCCGGAGCCGCCTCTCGTTGCCCGCATTTTCACGGACTCACCCGGCTCCAGAAGGCGGGCCGCCTCCTCGCCGAGCATGGGGTGGGCGGACACAAGCTCTTCCAGCGGCACTTGGCGCTCGATAGAATCGCGCACCAGCCCTCCCACGACGGCGTGCGCCTTGCGGAAAGGCATTCCCGCACGCACCAGGAAGTCGGCCAGGTCGACAGCACAAAGGTATGGCGACTCCGCTGCCTTGCGCATCCTGGCGTAGTCAAAAGAGGCGGTTTGCAGCATGCCCCTCACTGCAATCAGTCCCCGGCGCACCTGAAGAACTGAGTCGAAGAGCGGCTCCTTGTCCTCCTGCAGGTCACGATTGTAGGAAAGGGGAAGGCCCTTCAAGGTGGCAAGGAACCCTGTCAGGTGGCCAATCAGCCTCCCGGTCTTGCCTCTGGAGAGCTCGGCGATGTCGGGGTTCTTCTTCTGGGGAAGCATCGAGGAGCCGGTCGAGTAGGCGTCGTCGAGGCGGATGAAGCCAAATTCCTCCGTGGACCAAAGCACCACCTCCTCGCCGATCCTGGAAAGATGGACACCGATCAAGGAAAGGTCGAAAAGCGCCTCGGCAATGAAGTCACGGTCGGACACCGCGTCCAGCGAGTTCTCGAAGGGGGCGCTGAATCCAAGCAGCGCTGCCGTATAACCCGGATCGAGCGGAAGCGAAGAGCCACCCAGGGCCCCCGCCCCCAGCGGGGAGACGTCCATCCGGTCGATGGTGGAGAGAATCCGGTCGAAGTCGCGTGAGAGCGCCCAGCCGTGAGCCAGCAGGTGATGGGCAAAGAGCACCGGCTGCGCCTTTTGCATGTGGGTGTAGCCCGGCATGTAGGCATCCTTGGCCTCGTCAGCCAAGTCGCTCAGGGTTTGGGCAAGCTGAAGCAGGCGCGAAGCGATCGAGGCCAGCTCCCGGCGGGTAAAGAGCCGCATGTCGGTTGCCACCTGGTCGTTGCGGCTCCTGCCGGTGTGCAGCTTGGCTCCCGCCTCGCCGGCTATTTCGGTGACCCTGCGCTCGATTGCGGTATGAATATCCTCGTCGTAGGGCTCGAAGGAGAAGGTTTCACCGAGCAGCTCAGCCTCGACTTGAGCGAGCGCGGCCACAAGCGCGGCCGCCTCGTTGGCATCGAGCATCCCGGCCCGCTCGAGCCCTGCAAGATGCGCCCGAGAGCCGGCGATGTCGTCCAGAGCGAGCGCCTTGTCGAAGCTGAGCGACTCGGTGAACTCCCAAAGCTCCGCGGACGGCTCGGAGCTGAATCTTCCATGCCAAAGCGTCATCGACTGCCACTTCCTCGGCCGGGCCGGCCACTTGGGCCGGCACCGCCATCGACTATCGGAGCGAGCGCGCTAGCGCTGCTTCCTCGCCCAGGTCTCCACGCCAAGGCCCCAAATGCGGACAAAGCCTTCGGCATCGGAGTGCCTGAAGGCGTCCTCCTTCTCATAGGTGGCAAGCTCGTAGTCGTAGAGGGAGGACGGCGAGCGCCGGCCGTTCACATACACACGGTTGGGCTCTGCCACGAGTCTCACCTCCCCACTCGTGTACCGCTGGGTGTAGGCCATGAATTCACTCAAAGCCTCGCGGAGGGGAGAAAACCAAAGCCCATCATAGACGAGCTCACTAAAACGGGTCGACAGGCGGGCCTTCTCATGCGTCAGATCCCTCTCCAGGGTGAGGCTCTCCAGGTCGGCATGGGCAAGGATGAGGCCCAAAGCGCCGGGGGCCTCGTAGACCTCGCGGCTCTTGATCCCCACGCGGCGGTTCTCCACCATATCGAGGCGCCCGAATCCAAAGGCTCCCAGCCTGGTATTCAGCGTCTCGATCACCTCGGCGAAGCCCAGAGGGTTTCCGTCCACAGCCACGGGGCGGCCCTGGTCGAAGGTGATCACGATCTCCTCGGCCTGGGTCTTGGTCGGTACCGTCATCTCGTAGACGTCGCCAGGAGGCGGCGCCCACGGGTCCTCCATCTCGCCACACTCGACCGCCCGTCCCCACAGGTTGGCATCGATCGAGTAGGGCTTCTCCTTGGACGCCCGGATCGGGATCGCGTGCTTCTCGGCGTAGTCGATCGAATCCGCCCGTGAGAACCCCCACACCCTGACAGGCGCCTCGATGGCAAGATCCGGGTTCAGCGCGCGAATGCCGACCTCGAAGCGGACCTGGTCGTTGCCCTTGCCTGTGCAGCCATGGGCCACCGCCCCGGCCGAATACTCCTTGGCAACCCGGACCAAATGGCGCACGATGACCGGGCGCGACAGCGAGGAGACCAAGGGGTACTGTCCCTCATAGAGCGCGTTCGCGTGCAGGGCCGGCAGGACGAAGTCATTTGCGAATTCGGTGCGCGCATCGACCACTTCGACCGCGATTGCGCCCGCCGCGATGGCGCGGTGCCGAATGACCTCGAAGTCACCACCCTGGCCAACGTCCACCGCCATGGCGACGACGTCGTACCCCATCTCCTCACCGAGCCACTTGACAGCCACCGAGGTGTCCAGTCCGCCCGAATAGGCCAGCACGATCCTCTTCTTGCTCAACTCTGTGCTCCTTCTCGTTCCATTCGATAATCCTCTTGCCGTCGAGCCCTTGACTCAGGCCCTCAGACTTCGTCCACGCCGGCCATGCGGGCCAGCAGATCCCGCAGTGCGTCGGCCTCTCCGAACTTGGTAACCACCATGATGGTGTCGTCACCGGCAACGGTGCCGAGAACCCCATCGATGGTGGTGTGGTCCATGGCCGAAGCCACGACGTGCGCCGACCCAGGCGGAGTCTTGATAAGCACCAGGTTCCCCGATGCCACCAGCTCCACAACCCACTCCGAGAGAACCCGGCGTAGATGATCGGCATCGGCCGAAGTGTCCCTGAGGTGCGACGGCACCGCGTAGACCAGCTCGCCTCCGGGAACTTTTACCTTGATCGCGCCGAGCTCCTCCAGGTCGCGGGAGACCGTGGCCTGGGTGGCCTCAATGCCGACTCGAGCCAGCAGACCAACCAGCTGGGCCTGAGAGCTGACGAACTCGGTCTCCAGAAACTTGCTTATCTGATACTGCCTACGGTTCTTAGCCATCTCGCCACCGCTCATCAACAGTTGTCATCATCCCATCCCGGAACATCAGTTGCCAGGCGTATCTCATCCTGTGACCGCCCAGTAGAGGACCCCCTTGAAGGCCGGCATCCGGTTGGCGGCCTGCTGGTAGACAACGCTGGCCGACGAGTCCATAACCTCGTCGGTCACTTCTTCGCCTCTGTGGGCAGGCAGGCAGTGCATGAAGATCGCATCGTCGGCGGCCTTGGCCATCAATGCCGCGTTCACCTGGAAGCGAGGACCGAAAATCGACCGCCGCGCAGCGGCCTCTGACTCCTGCCCCATGGAAGTCCAGGTGTCGGTATAAACGACTTGGGCTCCACGGACGGCCTGCAGGGGATCCTCGCCGAAGGTGACCTCGCCCATGCCGGCGAGCGTCTCTCGTGTGCCGGCGTCGAAGCCGTAACCCTCGGGAGAGGCCACGCGGACTTTGGCACCGGCCAAGGTTGCCGCCTCGGCCAGGGAAAGCGCCACGTTGTTGGAGTCTCCCAAGTAGGCGATCTCGACCCCTCGCAGCTCGCCGAAGCGCTGCTCGATCGTCAAAAGGTCGGCCACCGCCTGACAGGGGTGGGAGCGGTCCGAGAGGAGATTGATGACGGGTACGGCCGACCCTGCCTCGCGAAGTGAGCCCGCCATCCGCTCCAGCACCCGATGATCGAAGACCCGCGCCGCAATTGCAGAGTGATAGCCGGCCAGCACCTTGGCGATGTCTTCGGCCGACTCGCGCTTGTCGATGCCGACTTCCGCATCAGTGATGTACAGCGGATGAGCGCCAAGCGCAACCGCGGCCATCTCCGAGGATGAGCGCGTTCTGAGGGATGGCTTCTCGAAGACGAGCGCAACCCCCTTACCTGCCAGAATCGGCGGCAGGTCCGCCGAGGCATAGCCCAGAACAGCCTCGAGGCCCTCGCGCCCCAGGGTCGACACCACAAGGAAATCTCTCATCCCGCCTCTCCCTCACTCGCCGTCCGCGCAAGCGTCAGGGCGCGGCCCAGCTTGGATACCGCCCGCTCCATCTCCTCGTCGGAAACCACCAGAGGCGGGGCAAGCCGCACCACCGAGTCGCCGATTGCGTTCACGATCAACCCCTCCTCCAAGGCGGCCGCCTGGGTCGCCCTGGCCAGCGGCTGCTCGAGCTCGACGCCCAGCAGGAGACCACTCCCCCTGACGCCCGCCACGCCGGGAAGCCGCTCGATGGCCGCCGTCAGGCGTTTGCCTTTGGCACGGGCCGTCGCCGGGGCGTCGAGCTCGATCAGAGCTTCGATCGTCGCCTTGGCCGCCGCCATGGCCAGCGCTTGACCACCATAGGTCGTGCCGTGATCCCCAGGCTGGAAGGCCGCGGCGATCTCTGCCCGCGCGAACAGAGCCCCGACCGGGAAGCCGGAGGCAATCGCCTTTGCCAGCGTGACCATGTCCGGAGAGATTCCAAGCCGCTGGAACGCGAACCAATCGCCGGTGCGCCCGAAGCCGGTCTGCACTTCGTCGACTATCAGGAGGGCCCCGTTGGCCGTGGTGAGCTCCCGCGCGGCCAAGACGAACTCATCGGGCACCGGAACCACACCCGCTTCGCCCTGCACAATCTCCAGCATTACCGCAGCGACATCTCCCTGGGCCAGCTCCGCCTCGAGGGCGCCGATGTCGCCGGGGCGGAGATGTACGAATCCGGGTACCAGTGGCTCGAAGGGACGCTGCTTGGAAGGCTGGCCGGTCGCGGATAGCGCGCCCATGGTTCGCCCGTGGAAGCCGCCCTCCAGAGCCAGGATCCTGCGACGGCTGTAGCCGCCGAAGCGGCGCGCGAGCTTTATTGCGGCCTCATTGGCCTCAGCGCCCGAGTTGCCGAAGAAGACGCGGCCCTCCCCCAAGGCGAGCAACTCCTCTATGCGGCGGGCCACCTCTGGTGCATGCTCGTTGGCGAAGAAGTTGGAGGTATGGACAAGCTTGCCCGCCTGCTCCGAGATGGCTGCCGTCACCGCCGGGTGGCAGTGGCCGAGCGAGCAGACCGCAATGCCTGAGAGGAAGTCCAGCACCTCCCGGCCGTCTTCGTCCACAAGGACACATCCCGAACCCGAGACGAAAGCCGCCAGTGGCGAACCGTAGTTGTTCATGAGATATCGCTTGGAGGCTTCCACCAGCCCGTTCTCGGACCCGCTCACGCTGCCCCTCCTTCTTCCTTTGCCACCACCATGGTGCCGATGCCCGAGTCGGTGAAGATCTCGAGCAGCAGCGAGTGCTCCATCCGGCCATCGAGCACGTGGGCGGAGCCGACCCCGGCTGCGAGAGCGTCGAGGCAGCTCTTGAGCTTGGGAATCATTCCCGCGGTCGCGGATCCTCGCTCGAGCATTTGCGCCAGCCCCTCCGCCGAGATGCGCGTGATCAACGAGCCCGGATCGGGGTAATTCGCATAAATGCCCTCGACGTTGGTGAGATAGATAAGCTTCTCGGCCCGAATCGCACCGGCGATGGCGCCGGCCACGACGTCGGCGTTGATGTTGTAGGCCTGGCCTTGGCGATCCACCCCGACGGTAGCCACCACCGGTATCATGCCCTCTCCCAGCAGTCGCTGCACGATCTCCGGGTTGATGCTGGCCACTTCTCCGACGAAACCCAGGTCGCCCGGAGCCGGCTCCGCGATGATGAGGCCGGTGTCCGCCCCTGAAAGGCCCACCGCGAGCGGAGCGAACCGGTTGATGGCCCCGACGATCTCTGGGTTCACCTTGCCCATGAGAACCATCTGAACCACTTCGAGCGTGGCCGCATCCGTGACCCGCAGCCCCCTCTCGAAACGGCTCTCAATGGCCAGGCGCGCGAGCATCTCCCCGATCTGGGGCCCGCCGCCGTGAACCACAACGGGCCTTATCCCCACCGACGCCATCAAGACCACATCCCGGGCAAAAGACTCGAGCGTGGCCGCTTCGCTGGCGTCGGCGATGGCGTTGCCGCCGTACTTCACGACGAACACGGATCCGGCGAAGCGCCTTATGTAGGGAAGGGCCTCGGAGAGCACCCCGGCCTTGATCATTGCGACCTCTAGATCGTCCATCGCCGCCACCTAGGAGGTCCGCATGTTCTCGGCTATATATGCGGGGGTGAGATCAGCCGTGATAATGGTCGCCGAGGCTTCGCCTTCTCCCAGGTCCACAACCAGGTCGATCTCGCGCGCCTCCATCGCCCCACCGACCGCCTCGCGGTCGAAGTCGAGCTCTTCCAGGCGCGAATATACGGTTACGCCGCCATAGGAGACCGAGACCTTGGCGATATCCAGGTCCACGCCCGCGGTGCCCACTTCGGAGACCACCCTCCCCCAGTAGGGGTCCTTGCCGAAGAAGGAGCACTTCACCAGCGACGATTCGGCCACCTTGCGCGCGACAGCCAAGGCGTCGTCCTCCGTCGCAGCGCCGTCGCACGTGACGCGTATCAGCTTGGTGGATCCCTCCGCATCGAAGACGATCTGGGCGGCCAGGGAGTCGCAGACCGCGCGCACCCCTTTTGCCAGCTCCTCTTCACTCAGCTCCTTGCGGGAGGCCCCGGATGACATCAGCACCACGGTGTCGTTGGTAGAGGTGCAGCCGTCGATGGTGATGCGATTGAAACTCATGTCCACCGCCCGGCCAAGAGACCTGGCGAGCTGATCGGGTGAAGCCTTGGCATCGGTGGTGACCACCGCCAGCATGGTGGCCATGTTGGGTGCGATCATCGCCGCGCCTTTGGCTATCCCGCCGAAACGGACGCCACCGATCTCGTAAACCGCGGTCTTGGCGAAG
>JAJYPE010000088.1 GCA_021795585.1 Actinomycetes bacterium
CGAGGAGCTAGCCGCGGGGCGCATAGTTATCGATCCGCTCGGCGAGCGGGCCGTGCAACCCTCCTCGGTGGATCTCAGGGTGGGCCGCCTCTTTCGAATCTTTCGCAACCACACTGCGAAGGTGATCGACGTGCGCGAGTCGCAGGAGGATCTGACCGAGGAGATCGATGTTGGCGATGATGGTGCCTTCATCCTTCACCCGGGCGAGTTCGTCTTGGGCTCGACTCTGGAGTGGGTGAAGATCCCCCTCGACCTCGTTGGGCGACTGGAAGGCAAATCCAGCCTCGGACGCCTTGGGCTATTAATCCACTCGACCGCGGGCTTTGTCGACGCAGGCTTCGAGGGGCACCTCACACTCGAGCTCTCCAACGTCGCCAACCTGCCGATCACCGTTTACCCGGGTATGAAAATCGGACAGATCAGCTTTCTGAAGATGACGACCCCGGCGGCCGTGCCCTATGGGAGCCCGGAACTCGGCTCCAAGTACCAGGGGCAACAGGGTCCCACTCCCTCCCGGAGCTACCGGAACTTCACCGAATCCGAGTAGCGAGACATCGCTCCAATTGGCCTAAGTAAGCTACTGTTCAGTAGCATTCTGGTGTCCTGAATAGCCTCATTACCGGGCGGAGCCGGGGTAGCGAGGCTAAAAAGGGTTGAAGTTCGCGGCGCGACCGTTCATTCGTGACTGCTTGCGCGCGTAGGGCACGGATGGAGGCGGGCTTGGTTCTGGTACTCGGACTCTTGATCACTGTGGTTGGCCTAGCCATCGCCGGCAGGAGACTCTTCTTCCTGTATCGGCTCGTCAGCTCTGGCAAGGCGTCTCCCGGCAGGACCCAAGGCGCTTGGAAGCGCGTCCAGGCCGAGATCGTTGAGGTTTTGGGCCAACGCAAGCTCCTGAAGAAGACCGTGCCTGGTGTGGCGCACTTCTTCACCTTCTGGGGCTTCACAATCCTGCTCTTCACCATCATCGAGGCCTATGGCGCTCTGTTCCAGTCGAATTTCGCCATTCCGCTCATCGGGCACGACTCATGGCTTGGATTCCTCGAGGACTTCTTCTCTGTTGCCGTCCTGGTGGCCCTGGTGGTGTTCACGGTCATTCGCATCAAGAATTCCCCGGCGCGCAAGGAGAGATCCTCGCGCTTCTACGGCTCGCACACCGATGCAGCGTGGATCACGCTCGGGGGCATTGCGCTGGTTGTCATAACGCTGCTCCTCTACAGGGCAGCTCAGGTCAATACGGGCAACTTCCCCTATAGCGACTTCGCCTTCGCGAGCCATCTGATTGCCAACCCCCTTAGACCCCTCGGCGCCGCTACCAACCGTGACCTGGTATCGGTCTTCCTCCTCGGCAACGTGGCAGTTCTCATGGCCTTCCTGGTCTTTGTCACCTACTCGAAGCACCTGCACATCTTCGCCGCCCCGCTGAACGTGGCCTTCTCACGTCGCCCCAAGGCGCTGGGCGCACTGTGGAGCACGCCAAACATGGATCCGGAGCAGCTCACCGAGGACACCGTTTTTGGTGCCGGCAAGATCGACGATTTCACCTGGAAGCAGCTTCTCGACCTTGCCACCTGCACGGAGTGCGGCCGCTGCCAGGAGCTCTGCCCTGCCTGGGGAACCGGCAAACCGCTCTCGCCCAAGCTCTTGATCATGAGCTTGCGCGATCACCTCTTCCACTCCGCCGAGCGGCTGCTTGCCCCGGCTCCTGCCGATGGTACGGCTGTCGCGGCGGTCGAAGCGGTACCGCTGGTGCCCAACGTGATCGACCCAGACGTTCTCTGGGCCTGCACAACCTGTGGCGCTTGCGTCGAAGCCTGCCCGGTCGATATCGAGCACGTGGACGCAATCGTCGACATGCGCCGCTACCAGGTTCTCATGGAGTCGGAGTTCCCGTCCGAGGCGGGCACGATGTTGCGCAACATTGAAAACCAGGGCGATCCTTGGGGCCTCGGGGGTTCGCATCGCTTGGACTGGGCCGAGGGCCTCGGCTTCGAAGTGCCGGTGGTGACCGGGGAGCTTCCCGAGGACGTCGAGTATCTCTTCTGGGTAGGGTGTGCCGGCGCGCTGGACGAGCGGGCGCGCAAGGTGACGCAGTCGACGGCGCGGCTTCTCAACAAGGCCGGGGTGAAGTTTGCGGTGCTTGGCCCGCGCGAGTCCTGCACCGGAGACCCTGCCAGGCGGCTGGGCAACGAGTACCTCTATCAGACGCAGGCGATGCAGAATGTCGAGACGCTAAACCAGGCCAAGGTCACCAAGGTCATCGCGTCATGCCCCCACTGCTTCAACGAGCTTGCCAACGAATACCCGGCCCTGGGTGGAAATTTCGAGGTAATTCATCACAGCCAGCTGCTGAACGACCTCGTGCAGAGGCGCGCTCTTGTGCCGGCCAAGGAGAACCAGGCCAAGATCACCTTCCACGACTCCTGCTATTTGGGCCGCCACAACGGCATTTACGATGAGCCGCGAAGCGTCATAGACGCTGTACCCGGCATGGTCCAGGTGGAGATGGAGCGAACCAAGGAGCGCTCCTTCTGCTGCGGAGCTGGTGGAGCGCGGATGTGGCTGGAGGAGAGCATCGGCACGCGCATCAACGAGACCCGGGTCTCCCAGGCGCTCGAGCTCGACCCCGACATGGTCTCTACAGCTTGCCCCTATTGCATGATCATGCTCGACGACGGGTTAAAGGCGAAGCAAGCCAGCGGAGAGGCCAAGGAGGGCATCCAGGTCCTCGACATATCTCAGGTCCTCGAGCGCTCGCTGCAGGACTGAGTCGTCCACGGCGGCCCGTGCCGGGTGGAAAGCCAGGCACGGGCAGAGTCAGAGAGCCGGCAACTGAGGTCGTTTCCAGTTGCCCATTCGCGCTTCCCAGACGAATTCGATGCCGGTTTCGCCCGGTGCGTCGATGGGTGAGGAGCGTTCGAGGAGCTTCTCGAACCCCGCTTTGCGTGCCACTCCTTGACTGGCCAGGTTGGCCGCGTCGTTATGAACCTCGATGTGGTCGACATCTCCTCTGGAGAAAGCCCAAGTGGTGAGCGTGACGGCGGCGCGGCTGGAGATGCCCCTCCCGGTGAATTCGGGATGGATCCAGTAACCCAGCTCCAGCCCGGTGGGGCCAATACGCCGGTGCAACCCCTGCACCCCGATTGCCGTCGTTCCGTGGAAGATCACGAAGTTGTAGCTGCCGCCGGCCCTGAACTCTCGTCGCCACTCGCCTATGAGCCTGCGCCTGCCCTGGACGCTCATCGGCTCGTAGGCCGCCCAGGGCATCCAGGGCAGGAGCGACTCCAGGCTTTCTGCGATTGCGCGCCCCAGCTCCTCGGCGTCCTTTTCCAGCGGCGGGCGGAGGAAGAATCCTCCACCGAGTTCGAAGTGCTCTGGCGATCGGCTATCCGTAGGCACGCTCATCGGCTTGCCGGAGCCGCAAGGACATGACTTCGAGCAGACGGACGGCCAGGGAGGGGATCTCTTCCAGAACCGAGGCGAACTCGCGGGCGGGCAGGACGATCAATTCCATCGGGGTGAGCGCGATCACGCTCGCTGACCTCGGCTGCTGGTCCAGGAGGGATAGCTCGCCGAAATGGTTGCCGGCACCAAGGCGGGCCACCTCGTTACCGCCCTTCTCGACCTTGGCTTCACCTTTGACGATGAAGTACAGCTCTCTTCCTCCGTGGCCCTCCTCGCAGATGACGGTGCCAGCTGCCGCCGGTGCCTCGTCGCAGGCGCGCTCCAAGAGGGCGAGTTCGCGCTTCGAGCACTCGGAAAAGAGCCAAATGGAGCGGAGGTGGTCCATCTTGCTGGGGGCGGTGTCACTCTTGGCCATGAGACCAACCTATCGGCTGCCACCCGAGGCGTGGGGCCAAATGCCGGTTAACCGGCGCTGCTTGCCGCTACCTTTGCCGCCGTCTTTTTGGGTGCCCTGAGTGGAGTCCCGCCAGGCGTGACGGCGAACCAGATACCCCCCGCACCTTCTGCGGCTATCTGTCCGGGGGTGCTGTCCCCCGAGTAGGTGTAGAGAGGATGGCCCGCGTAGGAAATCTGCTCGCCCGCGTTCTGCGAGGTGAGGACGCCGAGGTATCCGGCCAGGATGCCTCCGGACGCCTGCGGCGCGCCGTTCGTGAGCATCGGCGGGAATGCCAGCAGGCAGGTCCCGTAGCAGCCGGAATGAGTGGGCGTGTCGCCGAGGCGCATGTAGAGCGTTTTGCCCTGGGGGGATGCCAACACGGGTCCGTCGGACGACTCCTCCACTTTGATGGTGGCGGGGGCGAGTGGCAGGCCGTTTAGGTATCCCGCGATCGTCGTCGGTGGGTAGGCGGCCGTGGCGAAGCCGGCGCCGTCGTAGGAGTTGATGTTGGTCTGGCTGGAGCCGTTCAGCGCGGGCGCGTTGGTGCCACCTGCTCCGGCACCCGGCTTGGCGCCGAGGCTTCCGCCTTCCGGCGGCAAGGTTGAGCTTTGGCTGCCACATCCGGCGAGCCCGACCGCGCTGGTTATGGCAAGGACGATGATTGCGCGTCTCGGCATAGTCATTTGATTGTACTGTCTTTTGGCGTTCCTTCCTTTCCGCCAAGCGCGGCCGCAGTTCGAAGGCCCACTTTGCCCGTTTGCTAGCCTGAGCAGGATGCACCTTGGCCCTGGCGACATAGAGCTCCTGGTGGGAGGTGTAGTGGGGGCATGGCTCATTGCCAAGCTCATGTCCTCGATGGCCGGGCGCTATGTGCCGTTCCCCGCAATGGCGCTGGAGCTTGCACTGGGCTTTGTCCTGGCCAGATTGCATTTTGCCGGGTCTCCGGTCGGATCTCCGGCTTATTTGATCGGCGAGGCCGGCGTCGTGGCGATAATTGCCGCCGGGGGCACCCACTCGCTGGGGGTGGGATCGGGGCCCCTATTGCGCAGGGCCGGGCTGATTGCCGTGCTCGGCGTCGGCCTGTCCATCGCTTTGGTCGGTTCCGTCTTTGCGGCGTTCTCCTGGAGTACCAAGGCAGCGCTGGTGATAGGCCTCGCGCTGGCCCCGTCCTCCGCCGGGGTTGCGAGTCGCGTGCTCATCGAGCGAGCTGCCAATCACACCTCCCAAGCCAGGGCCTTTTTCGTCACCGCCGTATTGGACGACGTTCTGGGACTGGTGGGCCTGGGTGCGGTGCAGGTGATGCTGGCCCACGGCGGCGCGAACGCGGCAGTAGGGGTGCTCGCGGACCTGGCGGCCATCGCGCTGGCAGGTGGCGCGTATCTGGTCATGGCCCGAATCTCGGACCGGACCTTCGGCCGCAGGGGGCAGCTGCTGGCATGGGCGGCCATCGCCCTGGCCGCCATCGTTGCCCAGGTCATTGGGGGATCCCCGATTGTCACCTCATTCGCCCTGGCTGCAGGACTGTCTCACGCGCTCAAAGGGGGCGTGGTTACGGGCTACGTGGAAAAGGCAGGATTTATCCTGCTGCCGCTCTTCTTCGTGGCCTTGGGGGCCATCGCCGGCTCTTACCCGGCTCACCTCGCCTCGGCTATTCCGGTCGCGCTTGTGGCGGCCCTCGCGGCCGTTGCCGCCAAGACAGTGGCGGCTCGGATCGGATACGGAGCCCGCGGTTTCTTCGGGGTGGCGGTGATGCTGGCCCCACGAGCCGAGATAACGTTCGTCATCGCTGTGGCCGCTCTGCAGGCAGGTGCCATCACCAATGAGGCCGTCTTCGTAATAGGCCTGGTTGCGGTGCTACTCGGAACCGGCGCTTCCCTGGCGCTGGCGGAGCATCTGGTGCTGGAGGAGTAGCGGGAACTAGCCGAGCCAGTGGGTGCGAGTCGCGTTCAGCTTGTCGTCCACCTCATAGACGATGGGCACGCCGTTGGGGATCTCCAGCGAGGGGATCTCCTCCTCCGAGATGTTCTCTAGGTACATCATGAGCGCCCGGATCGAGTTTCCGTGGGCGGAGACGAGCAGGGACATGCCCGCGCGCAGCTGGGGGACCATTACGTCGAAGTAGTAGGGGAGCATGCGCTCCCTCACGTCGCCCAGGCATTCGGCGTCGGGAACCAGTTCGGGCGGAACGTCCGCGTAACGGGGGTCGTGGACCGAGTGAGTGGGATCGGACCGGTCGAGAGCGGGCGGACGGACGTCGTATGAACGTCTCCAGAGGTGAACCTGCTCCGGTGAGTACTGCTTGCGCATCTCGTCCTTGTTCAGCCCCTGAAGTGCGCCGTAGTGGCGCTCATTCAGGCGCCAATGGCGCTGAACGGGCAGCCAAGTGCGCCCCATCTCGCGGAGCGCCAGCTCGGCGGTGCGGATTGCCCGGTCCAGGACCGAGGTGTGGACCAGGTCTGGCGCGAGGCCCTCGGTAGCCATGATCTGGCCTGACTTGATCGCCTCCTCAACTCCTTTCTCCGAGAGGTCGACATCTATCCAGCCGGTGAAACGGTTCTCGAGGTTCCAGGCGCTTTGGCCGTGGCGCAGAAGTATCAGCTGTCCCATAACCCAAGAACCGTAGCCCCGATGGGGCCACGATCGCCAAAGCGAGAGCGAAAACCTCGGGATTTTCAAAGTTGATAGGGGTAGACTCAACTTTGTTGCATATATACTTATAAGCAAGTTTCAGTAGGAGGTTTGAACCTATGCCTAAGGCCGTCGGAATCGACCTGGGGACCACTAACTCGGTGGTAAGCGTTCTCGAGGGTGGTGACCCGGTCGTCATCCCCAATGCCGAGGGTGGCAGGACCACACCTTCGGTAGTGGCGTTCTCCAAGGCCGGTGAGGTGCTTGTCGGTGAAGTCGCCAAGCGTCAGGCCATTACCAACCCTGAGCGGACCATCCGGTCTGTCAAGCGGCACATGGGCACATCCTGGACGATGGACATCGACGGGAAGGCCTATACCGCGCAGGAGATCTCCGCTCGCATTCTTGCGAAGCTGAAGAGGGATGCGGAGAGCTACCTGGGCGATACGGTCACTCAGGCCGTCATCACCGTTCCCGCATACTTCGACGATGCCCAGCGCACCGCTACCAAGGAGGCCGGTCAGATCGCCGGGCTGGAGGTGTTGCGCATCATCAATGAGCCGACCGCGGCCGCTCTCGCCTACGGGCTTGACAAGGACACGACAGAACAAACGGTCCTCGTCTTCGACCTGGGCGGCGGCACCTTCGACGTCTCCATCCTGGAGATCGGCGACGGCGTGTTCGAGGTCAAGTCAACCTCCGGCAACACCCAACTGGGTGGCGACGACTGGGACCAGCGCGTCATCGACTGGCTGGTGAAGTCTTTCAAGGACACCGAGGGGATCGATCTCTCCGGTGACAAGATGGCGATGCAGCGTCTCAAGGAGGCTGCCGAGAAGGCCAAGATCGAGCTTTCGGCGGTCCAGGAGACCACTATCAACCTGCCGTTCATTACCGCCAACGTCGAGGGGCCCAAGCACCTCGACATGAAGCTGACCCGCGCCAAGTTCCAGGAGCTCACCGCCGACCTGGTGGACGCGTGCAAGGGGCCGTTCGAGCAGGCCATCCGTGACGCCGGTCTCTCCAAGGAGCAGATCGACCACGTGGTGATGGTCGGTGGCTCAACCCGCATGCCCGCCGTCCAGGAGCTGGTGATCTCGCTTACCGGCCGCGAGCCGCATAAGGGCGTGAACCCGGACGAGGTCGTGGCGGTGGGTGCGGCCATCCAGGCCGGCGTGCTCAAGGGTGAGGTCAAGGACGTCCTGCTGTTGGACGTGACTCCCCTGAGCCTCGGCATCGAGACCAAGGGTGGTGTCATGACCAAGCTCATCGAGCGCAACACCACCATCCCCACCAAGCGCACCGAGGTCTTCACCACGGCTGATGACAACCAGCCCTCGGTCG
>JAJYPE010000089.1 GCA_021795585.1 Actinomycetes bacterium
GATCTATCGCGTCCAGGCCCAAGGGGAGAGCAGAGGGCCGCGGCGGCCCTGCCACGTAAGCAGCCCGGCTCGCTCCCTTTGATGGCTCGCATTGGTGCTCGAGCCTGGTGGTCTCGTCGGCTCGCGGCACATCCACCCAGTGCCGTTGAAAAGATGAGCAGCCACTTTGCATGCAACTATGTCCATGTATGTCTGTACAAAGGTGTACACTCCGCTTGGAAGAGGACGATTGCATACGATCTGAGGTGACTAATGGACATAGTCGAAGTCGGGCCGCGTGATGGGCTCCAGAACGAAAAGCGGATCCTAACCACCCGGGAAAAGGTCACCTTTATCGAGCACCTGGTCCGGGCGGGAATCACGAGGATGGAGGCGGTGTCGTTCGCGCGTCCGGACAGGGTGCCGCAGATGGCCGACGCAGAAGGCGTCATGGCCGGGGTTCCGCGGTTGGACGGCGTCTCTTACATCGGGCTGGTGATGAACGACCGCGGCCTCACACGCGCGATCGCCACCGACGTAAACGAGGTGAACGTAGTCGTGGTCGCCACCGACACCTTCTCCATGCGGAACCAGGGCACCACTGTTGAGGAGTCGTTGGCCGGACTGGCTCCCATGGTGGAACGCGCCCAGGTGGCCGGGCTGAATATCTCGGTGACCATCGGCGCCTCTTTCGGCTGCCCATTCGAGGGTGTGGTCTCGACCGAGCAGGTTATGCGAATAGTCCGCTTCGCCCAGCAGGCGGGTGTGAACGAGATCGCCCTCGCCGACACCATTGGAGTGGGCGCCCCCACCGACGTGCGCCGGCTGGTAACGGCAGCCAGGCAGGAGACGGACCGGCCACTGCGCCTGCACCTGCACAACACCCGCAACACGGGCTACGCCAACGCAATCACGGGCGCGGAGATGGGCATCGCCGCCCTCGACTCGGCGTCGGGAGGAATAGGCGGCTGTCCCTTCGCGCCGAATGCGACCGGGAACATAGGCACCGAGGACCTTTACTACCTCCTCAACCGCAGCGGAGTCGAGATCGATCTCGACTTCCCGCAGCTTCTGGAGGCAAGTGCCTTCGTCACCGAGAAATTGGCGGTCTCCGCTCCGGCGCTCCTGGGCCGGGCGGGCTGGTTTCCGGCTCCAGCGGAGGCATAGGCCGCCATTGCCAACCGGAATCTGCTCGGGCAACCCCTTTGCAACCCAGAATGGCGCTCATGGATGCCACTTCTCGCAACGTTAACAAAATTTTCCGTTCCTGAGGGCACGCCGCTTGCAGATTTCGACGATACTGGTATGCAATCTCGAGCCACGGGGGATCTGAGGTTACCACCTCCGATAAATTATCGCAGGTCAGAGGCTAACGACTTTCAGCGACAACCGACCATAGTCGAACCAAAAATGATCGTCGTATGCAAAAGTAGCTCGGGAAGCCGGAATCGCTTTCAAGAACGCAGGGGAATACGGAGCAGATGAGCGAAGTCACTGCAAATACAGGAGAGGGAATGGCCGCAGTAGCCGAAAGCTCGGCACGAAGCAAGCCGCCACGGCCCTCTTTCGGCGTCTACGTGGAGCGCTACGGCATCATCGCCATCTGGGCGCTGATCGCGATCATCTTCTCGCTCCTTAGGCCCCAGAGCTTCGCGACATTGACAAACCTCAAGACGATACTCGGCACTCAGGCTGTTCTTCTGGTCCTGACCCTCGGCCTCCTGGTACCGCTAACGGTCGGCGAGTTCGATCTCTCCGTCGCCTCGATGATGAGCTTCGCGGCGATCGTCGTGGCGGAGCTGAGCGGCGTTCACCATCTGAACCTCATCCTCAGCATCCTCGTGACACTGGCCATTGGAGTCGGCGTCGGCTTGTTAAATGCCTTCGTGGTGGTTCGTCTCGGCGTTTCGTCCTTCATCACCACGCTCGGCGTCGGAACGCTGCTCGGGGGCCTCAGCTACGGCATAAGCGGCTCGGTCACCATAGGCGCGGTCCCGTCCGTGCTGCTCACCTTCGCCTCGAAGCTCATATTCGGGCTCCCTCTCGCTTTCTACTACGGGGTCCTCCTCTGCTTTGCGGTCTGGTATGTCTTCCAGCACACTCCGCTGGGCAGGCACCTCGTATTCGTTGGCGAGGGGCGTGAAATCGCCCAGCTCAGCGGACTGCCGGTACGCCGCATTCGGACCGGCTCGCTGATCGTAAGCGCACTCGTGGCGAGCTTCGCCGGCCTCTTGCAGGCAGGCGTGGTCGGTGCGGCAGATCCGGGAGCCGGCACATCGTTTCTCCTGCCGGCGTTCGCCGCCGCTTTCCTGGGCGCAACCGCCATCAGGCCAGGCCGCTTCAATGCATGGGGCACGTTCGTGGCGGTGTATTTCCTCGTGACTGGAATCACCGGCCTCGAACTTCTCGGATACACGGGCTGGGTGCAGGACGTCTTTTACGGCGGTGCGCTAGTGATCGCGGTTGCCCTGGGGAGGGTCGTGGCGAATTCAAGAGTCAAGTCTCGGTAGGCGAAGGCCTGCCCGGAAAGGCCGCGCCTGCTTTTGCAGGAACCAATTGCGGCCAAGATAAGGGCCTTCACCGGTTGGGGGTGGGGCAATGCAAAGGAAGGGGGGAGCTAGTGTTCGAAAGAGAAGCTAGTCGCCCAGATCTAAAAAAGAAAAGCAGATCAGCGACCATGGCCGTAGCCGCGTTGGGCTTCGGCGGCATATTGGCGGCCTGCGGCTCGAGCGGCTCGTCGTCGACTGCGACCACGGCCGCTTCGTCGAACACGACGAGCAGCTCCTCTTCGGCGGGGCTCGCGCAGGCTCAGACGCTCGTAAACTCCGTGATGGCGCCACCGGCGTGGCAGGGCCCCACGGCCAAGGTCAACACATCGAACCTCTCCGGCAAATCGGTTTGGCTCGTCAACTTGACCGAGGAGATTCCCGCTCTCCATGAGTGGGCCGCGGTAGCCCAGGCGGACCTGCAGCGCGCTCACGTCAACGTTCAGATTTGTGACGCCAAGGGCACGCCCGAGGGGATCACCTCCTGCATGCAGCAAGCAATCGCAGCCAAGCCGAATGTCCTGGTCGCGATGTCGCTCGACACGACCTACATCCACAGCTACATCCAGCAGGCAAGCGCAGCCGGCATCAAGGTGATCACCGCGCAGACCGGCACCCCGGGCATTCCTCAGGGGACCGGCGCCGTGGCCGAGGTCACCTTCAACTACCCCCAGGTCGGCAAGATCCTGGGAGCCTGGTTCGCGGTCCAGTCCAAGTGCACGGGCTATCCGCAGATCATCACCTCCACCTCGGCTCGCCAGCCTTCGGCGGCGGAGGTTGCCGGCATGCAGCAGGAGATAGCGCAGGCCTGCCCGAGCAGCAAGCCGCTGCCCGTTGTCAACAGCCTGATCCCGGACTGGGGCACCACCCTGGCGACCACTACCCGCTCCCTCCTCACCGCCAATCCGAGCATGAAGTTCATGCTGCCCCTCTATGACGGCATGACCATATACATGGTTCCCGCCATCCAGCAGATGGGGCTGGCCTCCAAGGTTCAGGTGGGTTCGTTCAATGCCACCCCGGTGGTCATGCAGAACGAGTTGGCCAAGCCCTCGGCGCTCGCGGCCGACGTCGGCGGGCCGAACCAATGGTACGGAGACGCCCTTGCTGACCAGACCTTCCGCGTGCTCGCAGGTGCGCCGGTCATCCCCAGCGAGAACGTTCCTCTTCGGCTCTTCACCCGCGCCAACGTGAACACCATCAACGTGAACGCCAACGAGTCGACCTGGTACGGAAGCGTCAACTACAACTGCAACTACGACAAGCTGTGGGGAATGTCCTGCAACTAGGACGTCTCCCGTCAGGTACCGGGCTCCGATCGGAGCCCGGTACCGCCATTGACCGGACTTGAACCAAAGGGTCGCCTGTGGACGCTCTCTACGTGTCGGATCTCTCCAAGGCATTTGGCGGCGCAAAAGCGCTCTCCGATGTCACGGTTTCGGTCAAGGCTGGTGAGATTCACGGCCTGGTCGGCCGCAACGGCTCCGGCAAGTCGACCCTCATTAAAATCTTGTCCGGCTACCATGCGCCGGACAGCTGGGGCGCCTTTCAGGTCGCCGGAAAAGTTGCGGAGCTACCCCTCACGCCCGGCCAGCCCGCCAGCCTCGGGCTCAGTTTCGTGCACCAGGACCTGGGCCTCCTGAGCACTCTTTCAGTGCTCGAAAACTTCCGTGTTGGAAGGTACAAGGCGGCGTCACTGGGCCGGATCAAGTGGCGCAACGAACGCAGGCACGTGACCCGCGTACTCGACAGTTTTGGCCTCCATGTATCGCTCGACGACACCATCGGCCAACTGGCGCCAGTCGATCGGGCTCTGGTCGCGATCGCACGCGCACTTTCGGATGCCTCAGAGCATGAGGGGGGCACCCTAATTCTTGACGAGCCGACCTCGTTCCTCCCTCGTGACGGTGTCGAGAAGCTCTTCAGCGGCATGCGCAGAGTGGCGGCCGAGGGCCTGGGCGTGGTGTTCGTCAGCCATCGCCTCGAGGAGATCCTGTCCATTACGGACCGGGTCACCGTCCTAAGGGACGGCCGCAACGTCGGGACGGTGGACACCCCCGGACTCGAGGAAGACGACCTTATCGAGATGATCCTGGGCGAGAGGGTCGAGCAGTCCTACGCTTCCAGCGGCGGAACGCTCGGGGGAGTCAAGCTTTCCATCTCGCACCTGAGCGGCCCGGGCATCCACGACCTCTCTTTCGATGTTCGCGAGGGCGAGATTCTCGGACTTACCGGATTGGCCGGAATGGGCCACGAAGCGGTTGTCTATCTGGCCTTCGGAGCGCAACGCGCGAGCGAGGGGTCGGTGACGCTCGAGGGGCGAGAGATGGCGGCGCGCTCTATAGAGCCGCGAGCAGCCATCGAAGCTGGATTCGCCCTCCTGCCGGGTGATCGACTGCATTCGTCCGGAGTCGGCTCCCTACCCGTTTCCTACAACGTGTCGCTGCCGGTGCTGGGCAGGTACTTTAGAGGCGGCTGGCTGCGCGAAAGAGTCGAGATCGGAGAAGTGGAAGCCCTGATCCGCGGACTTGACGTTCGCCCACCCGACCCGACTCGAATCCTCGGCTCCCTGAGCGGCGGCAACCAGCAGAAAGCCTTGCTCGGAAAGTGGCTTCAAACGCGCCCCAAGGCTCTCCTGCTCGACGAGCCGTCTCAAGGTGTAGACGTGGCAGCGCGCAAGGAGATTTTCTCACAGGTACGTGCCCTGGCAACCGAAGGAGCGGCGGTTGTCATCTCCTCGACCGACTGGGAAGACCTTGCACACGTCTGCGACCGGGTCCTCATCTTTCGTTACGGGAGGATCGTCGCCGAAGTAGGCAGCGACTCCATTAGCGAGGAGAAGCTGATCGAGCTGTGTTATTCGACCGCCACTCGGGAATAGGTATCCTCCGCCTGAACCTCTTGCCGCGCCCGGTGGATGCGATGTCAACGACCGGCGCGCCGCTCGAACACTGACGTTTTCAGCGGCTGTACGGACGGTGAAGCTCTCCTCTGATTCCTCTAGTTCCCAGGCAAGCACGTGATGGGGCGCCGGATCATGTCAAGCCGAAAATCGATGCTCGGGAGATAGCCACGGCCGGGGCCGTCCGCGACCTGAGCGTCCCGGAAAACGGCGGGCCCCAAAAGGCGATATCCCCATCGGGTCGTGCAGAGCTTGACTCATGCTTCGCCGTGCCGTTCGGCCATTTCAAGAAATACGCCAACCGCGAACAGTGACACAAAGCTCACCGGGCCGCGGCTAGCCAGGTCGAAAACGCCCGGCAGGGCGCATCCGGCATCACGGTAGTGCGAACTCCCGCTGCTGGCCAGGGAGAGTAGGGGGATCTGACGCCGGGTCGAAAGTAGGGCTAGCGCATCGCCTGGCCGGCCACAAGCTCGGCACTGGACAAGTCCCTGTGCGCCTATGCGGGAAGCCGGTCAGCGGGCCGCAGGGCTATCCGGCGGCGAGTTCCTCTTCCGCGAGCGGGGCATACGAACTCCTCTGGTGGGCCCAGCGCAAGGGGGGCCACACCACGGGATGGAACGCGACGGGTGCTCCTCTGCCGATGCCGTATACGATCAGGCCAGCTTCCGCCCAGGACTCCAGGTCAAGAGCGCCCGCTGCATCGAGAACGATCCTTCCGCGCAGCCGCTCCGCCACAGCCTGTGCGCTCAGACCTGAGAACTCCTCCCAGGCCGTGGCCACCACCAGGGCGTCCGCGCCGTCGACGGCCTCCATGGCGCTGCGGACGCGCTCTCCCGCGAAAGCATCCACCCTCGCGAGCGGGTCATATGCGCTGACCCGGGCACCTGAAGCCACCAGCAGTTCGGCGAGCCGCAGGGCCGGCGAATCGCGAGAGTCGTCGGTCCCGGGTTTGAAGGCCAGGCCGAGCAGGGCTACCCGCTTGCCGGCCACGCCCCCGAGGCCCATCTCCAGCTTCATCAGGGCCGCGCGCGCGGCCTCGTCGTTGACCTCCTCGGCAGCGGCCACCACCCGGGTCGGGGTGCCCATGGCTCGGCCCAGCGCCTGGAAGCCGGAGACGTCCTTGGGAAGGCACGACCCTCCGTAACCGGGCCCCGGGCGCAGAAAGTCCTTGCCGATCCGATGATCCAGGCCGACTCCCAGGAGCACAGTCGAGGCCTCGGTCCCAAGGCTCTCGCAAAGGGCCGCCACCTCGTTGGCGAAGGAGATCTTCACGGCGAGAAAGGCGTTGGCCGCGTACTTGATCAGCTCCGCACCCCTTCGATCGGTCTTTACCAGCGGGACACCGGCGGGGTAGAGGTCCGCGACCAGCTCAGCCACGTCGGGGTCGGCCGCGCCGACCACCACCCGGTCAGGAGCGAGGAAGTCCTCGACTGCCCGTGACTCCCGCAGGAATTCCGGACTCGACACCACCGAGATTCGGACTCCCTCGGGAGCGGCCTCGGCACAGACGAGCTCGATGGCCTCGCAGCTCCCCGGCGGGACAGTGCTCTTTACGACCACCACCAGATCACAAACCGCGTTTGCCGACACCTCGCGGGCCGCCGCGGCGAGCTGGGTCAGATCTGGATCACCGTTCTCATCAGGCGGGGTCCCCACCGCCAGCAAGGCAACCTCGACTCCGTACATGTCCGCGGCGCCGATACCCGGAGCGAACTCCAGCCGGCCGGACGTTGCGCCTTCGGCCAATAGATCCTCGAGCCCCGGCTCGTGGATCGGGCTCCGGCCCTCCAGAAGCGGAGCCAGGCGGGCGGGATTGGCTTCCACGCAGACCACATCATGGCCGAGGTGGGCAAAACAGACCGCCGACGTGAGGCCGACATATCCGGCACCCACCACCAGCACTCGGTGGCTCGCGGCCCCCTTGGTCATCTCGACAGAGGTCACAGCCTCGCTCCTTCTTTCATGGCCGCCTGACAGACGGCCGCCTAGATCGTTGTTCAGGAAACTTGTTCGGTGGGCCTGAGGACAGAGAGGCGCCCTCGGCTATCGTGCAAAGCGCGGTAGGCACGCCCGGCTGCGAGCAGCTCGCGGTGGCTGCCCTCCTCCGCCACCCGGCCCTGAGAGAGCAGGGTTATTTGATCGGCGTCGGTGACGGTTGCCATGTGATGGGTGACATGCACCATGGTCCGCCCTTCGGCCAAGCGCCGCAGCGCCTCGAGC